>DAICZM010000235.1:4224-7284 GCA_027311145.1 Ktedonobacterales bacterium | reverse complement strand
TGGCTTGATACCACCACTGCTTATTCGCCAGTTGATTGATAATGCCATTCCCGCGCGCAACCTGACCTTGCTCCTGTTGCTTGCCGCTGGTATGATCGTTTTTCCCGTGCTGAGCGCATTGCTCGGCCTGTTACAAAACTATGTCAGTGTGCTGATGGCGCAGAGCATGATTGCCGACCTGCGCGAACAGCTCTATCAGCACATTCAAGCGTTGGGTGTAGAATTTTTTACCTGGACGCGTGCGGGCGAGATTCAGAGCCGTTTTCTCAACGATGCCGCTGCTCTGCAAGGTGTATTGACACAGGCATTCCTGGGCACGCTGTCCAATCTGCTGACCGTGATTGGTGCACTGATCGTGATGGCAAGCATCAACTGGCAACTGGCTTTGATCTCCGCGCTGGTGCTACCAACCTTTGCCTTCCCTGTGCTGCACTTTGGACGTCGCACCTATAGCGCAACCGAAAGCACGCAGCAGGCTCTTGGTCGACTCTCAACGCTCTTAGAGGAGACACTGGGACTTTCTGGCGCGCTAGTCATCAAAATCTTTGGTACAGAGCGACGCGAGTTAGAGCGTTTTCGCACATCTAACCGCGAGGTTCAGCATGCCCAGGTAGAGCAGGCTTTACTGGGGCAGTGGGCTGCTGTTGTCGTACAGGGATTGGCTGCTCTTGGTCCAGCATTGCTCTATGGCTATGGAGCGTATCTCGTCATCAAACACGCGATTCCATTGGGCACAGTCGTTGCTTTTGCGGCCTATCTCGCGCAGCTCTATCGCCCTGCCTCGTCTCTGGCGGGAGCAAACACGACAATTCTGGGGGGATTGGCACTTTTTGAGCGTCTCTTTCAGGTTCTCGATATCGAGCCGAGCGTGAAAGAGGCTGCGCATCCCAAGCTACTGCCCGTTACACCAACCGCTGGGGTGGTGTTTGAAAATGTCACCTTTCACTATCCCAATGGCTCTGATGTGTTACACGGTATCTCGTTTGATGCGCCACTTGGTCAACTGACGGCTCTGGTTGGGCCTAGTGGGGCGGGAAAATCTACCCTGCTTTCGCTGGCGGCACGTCTCTATGATCCCTCAAGTGGTTGTGTGCGCCTGGAAGGGATTGATCTACGCGAGCTTGAGAACGCCGCATTACGGCAGAGTTTGGCAATTGTCACGCAGGAAATTTTTCTTTTCCATACGACTCTGCGCGAAAATATGCTCTATGGCACGCCCGATGCCAGCGAAGAGGAGTTACATGAGGCGATTGTCGCCGCGCAATTGCAGGAATTGCTGGAGCGTCTACCGGATGGTCTGGAAACGCTAGTGGGCGAACGCGGCTATCGTCTGTCTGGTGGCGAGAAGCAGCGTGTTGCTATTGCGCGCGCTATTCTGCGCAAATCGCCATACTTGCTGCTGGACGAGGCGACCAGTTCACTTGACTCACAGGCTGAACGCTTAATCCAACGTGCCCTGGAGACCTTGATGCAAGGTCGCACCGTGATTGCAATTGCCCATCGCCTTTCGACCATTCAGCGCGCCAACCAGATTCTTGTGGTTGAGCAAGGACAGATAGTAGAGCGCGGCACGCATGAAAGCCTGCTCGCGCAATCGGGCCTCTATCAACGCCTCTACGAGGCACAATTTAGTTTGCCCCAGGAAGAACGGGAGAGCGGGCAGAAAATTGCTAAGAGCTAGATGGCAAGGCACTGATTGTGGTCTCCGGTGGCTCTAGCTCGTCATCATGGTTGAAGAGGGGATGCTGCATAAACCATGCCTGACTGTCAAAAGCGGTTTCGTCACCAAGTGGCAGAATGCGCACGTATTGCCCATCGGGCTGCAAGGCGTGTGCGTTGGCGGTATCTGAGAGGAGTGGGCAGAGTACTTTTTCATAGAGTACACGGCGCAAGACGAGCGATTCAATGGGAACTAGTGATTCTACCCGTGTGTTGAGGTTGCGCTGCATCATATCCGCGCTGCCTATATAGATTTCTGGGTTCTCGTTGTTGCCAAAGTAGTAGATGCGGCTATGCTCTAGAAAACGCCCTACAAGGCTGCGCACACGAATCGTCTCGCTGATGCCTTCTAGTTCTGGGCGCAGGCTACAGATGCCGCGCACGATCAAATCGATAGGTATGCCCGTCTGTGAAGCGCGATAGAGCAAAGAGACGATCTCAGGGTCTGTGAGAGAGTTTATTTTGAAAATGATGCGCCCGTTGCCATACTGTTCGTGTAGGCGTATCTCGCGCTCAATGCGCTCAACGATGCCACGTCGCAGGCTCACGGGGGCAACGAGGAGGCGGCGATAATCGGTCTGGCGCGAATAACCCGTCAGGGCATTAAAGAGGTCTGAGACATCTGAGCCGATTTCAGGGCGGCAGGTGAGCAGACAGAGGTCTTCATAGATACGTGCTGTGCCTGCGTTGTAGTTGCCAGTCCCAATGTGGAGATAGCGGCGCAAGCCGTGTTCTTCTTTGCGTACAACCATCGCCACTTTGGTGTGTGTTTTTAAGCCAATCAAGCCGTAGACAACATGTACACCTGCTCGTTCAAGCTCTCTGGCCCAAACGATATTGTTCTCTTCATCGAAACGCGCTTTGAGTTCGACCAGCACTGCGACCTGCTTACCGTTTTCAACCGCTTCGAGCAAGGCCTTTACGACAGGTGAATTGGAGCCACCGACGCGGTAGAGTGCCTGTTTGATGGCTAATACATGTGGGTCTTGTGCAGCGGCTTGAATAAACTCGACCACTGTGCCAAAACTGTCATAGGGGTGGTGTAATAGAAGGTCATTGTGCTGAATGGCGGTGAACAGGTCCGCTCCGCTATGCGGAAATGTGGGAATGCGCGGAGCAAAGGGCGTATCTTTGATATCTGGGCGGTCCAGGTTGCAGAGTTCCATCACGTCACCCATGCCGAGAGGTCCATCAATGATCGTCAGGTCTTTTGCGCTGATCTCCAGGTTTTCCAGGAGCAACTGCTGAATACGGGGTGGCATAGAAGGATTTACTGCTAAATCAACGACGATGCCGAAACGTCGCTCGCGTACTTCTTGTTCCATAATATCGAGTAAGAGC
>DAICZM010000235.1:0-4214 GCA_027311145.1 Ktedonobacterales bacterium | reverse complement strand
GGATTCTAGCACATCGAAGCCTGCGAAGAGACGTTTCAAATGTGCAGCAATCACCTGCTCTACCCAGACAAAGGCGGTAACTGTGGCATCGTCGTTGTCGATGGGTAAAGGAACAAGACGTGGCAACGAGGCCGGTACTTTAACACGCGCAAAGCGTTCGCCATGTTGGGCATCGCTAATGACAACAGCAAGATTCAGGCTGCGGTTAGAGATATGGGGGAAAGGATGTCCTGGGTCTACGGCTAGTGGGGTCAATACTGGGAAAATCTCATTCTCGAAATAGGTGCGCATGGCGGCCCGTTGCAGGGGACTGAGCTGCTCGTAACCGAGAATATAAATGTGTTGCTCTGCGAGTAGTGGCGAAAGCGTGTCGCGCCAATAGCGGCGCACTTCCTGTACAAGCGGAGCAAGCTGCTGGCGAATGGCCTGAAGTTGTTGTTCGGGTGTGCGGCCATCGGGGCTACGTGCCTTTTTGCTGGTCGAGCTTGTGGTTTGTTCTCTCAGGCTAGCGACACGAATCATCATAAACTCATCGAGGTTGGTCTCAAAGATGGAGAGGAATTTGACACGCTCTAAGAGAGGATGGCGTGTGGTTTTGGCCTCCTGAAAGACTCGCCGATTAAACTCGATCCAGCTAAGCTCCCGGTTGATATAGAGGCCGGGACGTTCTAAATCGCGATTGGAGAATGATGTGTTATGGTGCATAGTCTACAATTCTGCTATCGGGCTGCGACGGTTTGCTGTATTGTATCACCTCATTTGAAGAGAAGCAATGTATGGATGTGTTGTGGGTCAAGGGAGCGCATGTATGACCTTTGTTTCCCCAAATAGTCCTTTTTATGAAGCAATTTCAAACGAAATGCCCCTATTTGTGGTAGACTCACGATAATAAAACTAACAGGTTGTACGTTGGAGCTATGTGTGCCGCACAGTGTGAGCAAGAAAATGCCCTACACACCGCCGGTTTTCACGTTCTTTCATAGGTACAGGGCGAAGCGTCTATGTCTAGATATTGGGCTGAGATATCGAGATACAATCTATAGAAGCAAGATAAAGCGATGACAGAGCAGATAGTGGGACAAGAGCAAATGGAGCAAGAGCGGCGCAGTGATAGCGTGGTCACGCTGGTATTGACTGCCGATAACCATCTGGGCTATGCGGCGGCTGGTCAGCACCCACGCAAGCGTGAAGAGCGTCTGCAACGCTTGCGTGCAGCATTTCAGAGTGCGACTGATTTCGCGATTGCACAGGGCGTTGATCTTTTTGTACAGGCGGGCGATCTTTTTGATAGCACCACGCCGGATGAATATGAACGTAGTTTTGTTGCTGAACGACTAGCGCAGTTGAAACAGGCAGGTATAAAAACCTTTGCACTTGGTGGTGTTCATGATACGCCGGTCGAGAGTCACTCATTGCGTGGCGGTTCGGCTCCCGCACCGCAGATCAGCTATGCGCGTCTAGGAGCGCTCCAGTATCTTGCACCGATACCGATGCTCAAGGATGCGGAACTAGAACCGCTCATTTTTGAGGTGCGAGGTTTGCGCATCGGCATCTGTGGGCGTGGTGTGCTGGCAGGGCAGGAAGGAGACCCGCTGGAGCAGTTGCGCGTACAAGACGACCTTGAGCGTGCCGATCTTGCGCTGCTGGTTTTGCATGCACCCATTGAGGGCTTGACTGCCGGTTCTTCACTCTTAGACACGCGTGCGCAGGTCAGCCGCAACAGTATTATGAAACAAAACTGGTTTGATTGCATCTTGGCGGGCTACCACCATAGCTATAGTCGGAGCCGTGTCGGGCAGTGTGAGGTAGTGGTTGCGGGGGCAACGCAACATATTGACTTCAGTACGCTCGACCATGCTCCTGGTTTCGTTTTCCTCGGTCTTGCTGCCGATGGCATCCGTTGGTGCAATCATATTGCGGTCGATGCCATGCCGCTGCAACGCCTGGTGATTCAGACAAAGGAGCTATGGCCCACTGATGACGATCATCCACAATCAATCTCATCCACAGAGATGATCCTCGAACGCTTACGGCCCCTCTGTCGTCCCGACACAATGATCCAACTCAAGCTCGAAGGGGAACTAACCCCGAGTCGCTATCATCAGTTAAATCTTAACCAGATTCGCCGTTATGGTGAGGAACAGTGTTTCGCGCTTGCTATTGATGATAGCACCCTAACCTTGCTGCCAGAACAGGAATTTGCGGCGAGTGAAGCGGGCGAGCGTTTTTCGCCACGTGCTGAGTTGATGGCGCTGGCTGAGGAATGGATTGCCGCGACTGACGATGAGCAGGAGAAAAAAGCCTTGCGCCTCACCAAAGAGGAGCTGCTTTTTGCCTTAGATGAGGCCCGCCGCCGTGCATAGGCGTGGGTGGGTGAGCTGTATGAAGCAGCATGGCATCTGGTGAGCGAATGAACGGAGTAGACCAACATGATTATCCTGAAACATTTAACTGTTGAACGCTTTCGACTCTTGCGAGAGGTGAGTCTGCACTTTCCGCAGCGTGGCAGTATCCTTATTCAAGGCCCAAACGAGGCGGGCAAGTCGTCATTGCTAGAAAGCATCTACTTCGCGCTCTATGGTGATACCTTGATCGAACGCGGCAAGCGTGTGCTTGATGACCTTATCTCGTATGGCTCTGCGAATGCCATTGTGACTTTGACTGTTTCGGTAAGTACAACGGAGTTAGCAATTACACGCACACTTGAGCGTGGCAAGGGTCAGAAAATCACACTCTATGTGCGCAAACTCGGCCAGCCAGAAGAGGGACCCATCACGCGTTTGGGGATTGCCAACGAGCGCATCATTGCCGAAATGGGGCGCATGGATGGTGATGCGTTGCGCAATTCTTGTTTGGTTGAGCAGAAAGGGCTGGAGCGGCTAGAAATCCTTCATGGGAGTGTGCGCGAGGCGACGGTGCGCAAACTGCTGGGGATGGATCGTCTGATCCGTATCTCCGAACGTTTCAAACTCTCCCCCACCGATGAACAACAACTTGACGAAGCTAAAGAGCGACTTCGCTTGGCCGAAGTTCAGGCTCGTATCCCCGAATTAAGCGTGCGTTTTGAAACGGTTGAAGCTGCCCTCGACGCGATTACGGTATTGGAAGACCTCGCTGAAATTGGTCTGCAAGAGGCTGATAGCGCAGAACAAGATGTGGAGCTTGAGCGAATTGCCAGTCGTCGCCAGGAAATCAAAGTGCGCCAGAGCCGCGTGCAGCAGCTAAAGACCGCCGATGCTACGCTGGGTCAGATTGTAAGCGCGTATGAAGAGATGGCCCATGCTCGTGAGTCGCTGCCCATCCTGGAAAAACAGATTGAAGACCTGGAGCGGCGCGAGCGCGAAGAGCTGCCCGGTCGAGAGCAGCGTGTGAATGAACTCTCTGAGCTGACCCGCTCTTTTGGTACATTGCAACGTATGTCGAATGATCTACTGACTGCCGTTGATACGATCAAAGAACTAGAGCAGGATTTGAAGTATCAGGCTGAGGTGCAGGAAGACCTGGTAAGCCTGAAGGAACAGATAGAGCAAGCTCAGGGGCGCATTGGGGAGACCGAAAAAGCACTACGCGAGCTGGAAGAGCGTCGCCGTGTAGGGCGTCCTGTGCTAGAGAGCCGTCTCCAACGTCTGCGCACGCTGGGAGAACGACTTCAGGTTCTTCAGCAAATTGAAAAGCAGTATCAGCATCGTCTGGGGCTTAGAGAGCAGTATAAGGCGAATAGTGGGCAACTGCGGCAGAAGCAGAAAGAGTTACGTGAGACGGAGCAGGAATATCGGCTGGTTGAGGCTGAAGCGCAGCAGGCAAAAGATCAGGCAACGCTGCTAGAGAGTCGCTGGCGCGGATTGAGCATTCGTCGCCAGTTGGAAGAGTGGCTTCGTCTAAAAGATCAGACACAACGTCTATATGACGCGGAGCAACATGTACGTGCTGCTCATCAGCAGCAAGAGACATTGACACAGGCCACGCTTGATGCGCGCCGTGCTGCGACCAAGTATTTGGGCATTGCGATTGTCTGTATTGTGTTCTTTTTCTTCTGCGGGCTGGGAGCGTTGGTTGAGGGACTACAGCATACCACCATCACGATGATTTGGGCGACGGTGGCGGGCATTTTGGCCCTGTTAGTGGCAGCCGGAGCTGGTCTGAGTCTTCAGAATTATGGCAAAGCGCGTATCCAGGAACGCATTGCAGATCAGCAGATGCAGGAGGCTATTAAC
>DAICZM010000234.1 GCA_027311145.1 Ktedonobacterales bacterium | reverse complement strand
TGTCAATATAGCGGCTATCACCCGATATAGACGATAGCCGCTATTTAGCTTACTTGTATTTAATGATAAGCATTGCCTGTATGTCAAGAGAGCAACGCGTAAAAAAGCCGGGCCAGTTTGGACGCATCCAGATGTCCATCCGTGCGCACTCCGCTACAAATATCCAGCGCGAATGGTCCCACCGCCGCGACTGCCTGCGCCACATTCTCGGCGTTCAGGCCACCAGCCAGCAAGAGTGGAACCTCAATAGCTTCACGAATAGCGCGACTAATCGACCAGTCATGGATACGCCCCGTGCCACCCAGTTCCTTAACAGACAGTGCTTGGTTGCCCGAATCAAGCAGAATACCATGCACGTGCGGGGCCACCGCTTGCGCCTCGCGCAGCGACTCCGGCCCAGTCACGTGAATAACCTGTACGATGCGGATGCCCGGCAATGCCTGTCGCAACTCTTCGTGTCTTCCCTGCTCAAGCCGATCACACAACTGGATAGCACCCGTGCAACAATACCGCTGCTGCTCAACAATCGAGGCAACATCCTGCTTGCTAGTCAATAATATGCTGGTGACGCCTGGGGGAACAGTTGCCGCAATGCGTGCAATCAACTCCTCCTCGATCACACCAGGGCCACTCGGCATCGCTGAAACCAGACCCAGTAACGCAGCACCATAGGCAACCGCGAGACGTGCCTCCTCAATGCTACTAATACAACAAATCTTCACACGTGGTCGACTATGTGCCTGCATAGCACTTCCTTTCTTATCCTTCTGGATAGAAGACTTCGAAAAACACAACCATTTCGTGATTTTTCTGCGCAACCTGCCGTAGTATCACAAGAAGAGGTAGTATTTTCATCACCAACGCTGTTGATTGATCTGTCCTCTAAGCAAGAGTATACTACAAGAGCAGGAGCATATCTCAGAGAGCCTGCCGTGAAGGGGAGCGTTTCGTGCAACGCAAGGATCGGGTATTTGAAGCATTACGATCATTGTGTACGCAACGACCGACACAGGGTGGTGTTTTGCGTCGTTATGCAGGCTTCAGCGCAGAAGAGGTTGCCGAAGAGGCAGAAGTTGATCGTACCAACGCCAGTCGAGACTTGAACGCGCTCGCCCAAGAAGGGCGCATTGAGCGTATTCCAGGCCGTCCCGTGCTGTTCAAACTCAAAGCACCTGTACAGGGAACGGGTCCACTTGTGACATCGGACACCCGTAGCGGGGAGAAACGCACACATGCCATGCTCTCCAGTGCTGAAGCGCAGATGGCAGTTGCCAGTCAGCCACGTGAGCGCACCATACAACTGAATCATGCGCCAACGGTGTCAGCCTCGGTGCAAGTGGGGGCCATCGCAAGCGATTTTGAGACACTGATCGGCAATCACGAGGGCCTCAAAGTGGCTATTCAGCAGGCCAAGGCTGCCATTCTCTATCCACCACGCGGGTTACATACCCTGCTGCATGGCCCTAGCGGTGTCGGGAAAACAACCGTTGCACGCCTGATGCATACGTTTGCCCTGGAACAACACGCATTGCCAAAGGATGCCCCCTTTGTCAGCTTTAACTGCGCTGACTATGCTGGCAACCCGCAACTGCTCATGGCCCATCTCTTCGGCGTTGTGCGCGGGGCCTACACAGGGGCCGACCATGATCGCGAGGGCCTGGTCGAGCAGGCCAATCGGGGCATCCTCTTCCTCGACGAGGTACATCGCCTGCCACCAGAAGGCCAGGAGATGCTCTTTTATTTAATGGACCGCGAACGCTTCCGCCGTATGGGCGATACGAAAGAGCGACCTGCATCGCTGCTGCTGCTTGCCGCCACTACCGAAGACCCAGCAGTCTCGCTCTTGCCCACCTTCCGACGGCGCATTCCGATGATGATTACGTTGCCCGGCTTGCATGAGCGCAGTATGATGGAACGCTATGAGCTGGTACGCGCCTTTTTTACCACTGAATGCAGCAGCATTGGCGCACACATCCATGTCGTCTCACAGGTCCTGCATGCCTTCTTACTCTATGATTGCCCCGGCAATATCGGACAGTTGCGTACCGACGTGCAACTTACCTGTGCCCGTGCTTATCTTGAGTATCGTACAAATAACCTCTCTGAATTGCATGTCCACCTGGACATTCTCCCCGATCATATCCGACGTGGTCTGCTACGGACCGCTGAGTTACACCGCACGCTCGATCCCGCACTGGCACGCCTGGAAGCAACGCATGTTTTTACACCCACTGGATTGAGCTTGAACAACGGGCCTGACTCATCGCATAGTCTCTATGACGCTATTAGTCATGAATTACTCACACTGCGCAAGAACGGACTACATGACGAAGAAATCAATAAGCTCCTCCATCAAGATATTCAACGCTACTTTCAACGCTTTGCCTATACTGTTACACAAACACGCCCCGATGCCATGGCACACCTCGTCGATGAGCGCGTCATGACAGTTAGTCACACCGTTACAGAATATGCAGCCGAACAGCTTCAGAGAACCTTTCCTGAAAAATTATCGCTAGTGCTGGCCTTACATCTATCGAGTGCATTGGAGTATCTCGCACAAGGGCGTTCTCAACCCGTTTCACCTTTGCAGTCGATGCGCTTGACCTATCCAATTGAATACGAGGTCGCACGTGTCGCCCTCTTGCACATTCGCTCTGCCCTCAATGCCGCCCTACCCGAAAGCGAACTGGATGTACTTACCATCTTGTTTGCTAATGCGGACTCGCTCTTAAGTGACACACAAGCCAAAGTCGGCATTGTGGTCGCAGCGCACGGACGCGGTATTGCGAGCGGACTGGCAGAACTCACGAATACACTGGTCGGCACAAACACGATTGCCGCCGTCGAGCTTTCATTAGAACAATCGCCCGAAGAACTGCTGGCCCTGGTTACGCGAAGCGTGAGCGAGACAGATCAGGGAAGTGGTGTTCTACTACTCGTTGATTTTACCTCGCTTCTCTCCGCTTGTCGTTGAAGCAGTACGCCGTGCGAGCCGCGCCAAGCAGGCATCCCTGGAGCAACTTGCCAGCAGCCTCGGCCAATTTCACACCACTGAGCGCAACGAACTGAATGTAGCCCAGGGACCACGCACAATGACACCCCCGATAGTGCCGACTGCCCCTGTTTCACGAGTTCTGCTTTCTGTATGTCTGACCGGCTTTGGGAGCGCGGTCAAGATGGCAGAGTTATTGGAAGAGTATCTGCCCGAACTGCACCAGCAAGGCATTGAAATTATTTGTATGGATATCAACCTCTCGGGCAAAACAGAAGGTGAAGTACAGCAAATTGTCGGCAATCGGCAGGTAGTGGCTATTGTGGGAACGATCAACCCGCATATCGAGAGCTATCTGTTTATCTCACTAACAGATATTCTCTTTGGAGACGGCCTGGCACGTCTGCGCACACTGCTTGGTGGCACATTGATCGATCCAGCCTTGTTACAACCACACACGCAACAACTCCCTGTACCCAGTACACCCACATTTACACAGCGCGCCGATCTGATGCGCGAGATTTCTTACACCCTCAGTCAGCGCATGATTTTTCTCAATCCGGCCCGTGTGTTGCCGCTGATTGATCGGATGGTCGAACTCGTCGAAGTCGAAGTGAATGAGACCTTTGATATAGACGTGTTGGCAGGTCTAATTCTGCATCTCGCCTGCATTCTTGAACGCGGCATGCAGCAACGTGGCCTACTGGTAAACGAGGAAATACGTCTTCAGATCGAACACCAATTTGCCCGCGAGCTATCCATCTGCCGCCACGCGCTTCAAATACTCAGCATACAGGTAGCACGCCCCTTGCCCGATGAAGAGGCCTATAACATCGTCGGTATCCTGCGCCAGGTCGATATCTTTGCAGAACTGGAACAGCATATATGATTGCTACACGTTGTGTGCTAAGTGTGCTACACACAAATTGGCATGCTTCTTGCAGTAAAGAAACGTAGACCCGACGACTCCGGCATATCCGTTGTAGTGTGTCATATGGCACAGAAGCCTGGGACGACAGAGGCAACGCAGGAGTACGTGGGAGAGGTGTCATGATACGAGTAATTATTGTTTGTAGCTGGGGTATGTCCACCAGTTTACTCGTGGACAGTATGCTGGCCGCTGCGAAAGCTAGCGGACATGAACTGGCAGTAGAAGCATTGAGCGCAGGCGAATACGCGGGCCAGGTTGATACATGCGATATCATTCTGATTGCCCCCCAAATTCGCCACTTACGAAAAAGTATTGAGAAACTGGCCATGGCGGCCCATAAACCGGTCGCACTGATCGAGCCATTTCACTATGCCACCATGAATGGGCAAGCCGTCTTAGAGCAGACACTGCGTCTGCTCACCATTGCACGCGAAGGGAAGACATCGTGAGCAACCTGATCGAGCGCAGCAGCGATTGGTTTGAACGCTACCTCGTTCCACCACTCGGCGCACTTGCCAGCAATATCTATTTGCAGGCCGTGCGCGATGCGTTCGTTATTTTCACGTTGCCGCTCATTATTGCTGGCAGCCTTTTCTTGATCGTTGCCAACCCGCCCATTCACGCCCTTGAAGTATTGATCACACCCTATCAAAATGCGCTGCTCGTTCCATTCGAGCTTTCCTTCGGCTTGATGGCCCTCTTCCTCGCCTTTGGCGTCGCCTATAGCCTGGCTCAGTATCGCCGCACTGAACCTGTGCAACCAGGCATCCTTGCCATTGTGCTGTTCCTGGTCGCAACTGTGCCGATAGGCAATATTGCCAATCTGACGCTGGGCGATCTGCTACCTTATCTAGGCGGCAATGGCCTGCTCGTTGGCATTCTAGCGGGCATTCTCTCAACCGAGGGCATGCGCTGGTTCCGCAATTCGCGCTTCACCATCAAGCTGCCAAAGACCGTACCACAGAATGTAAAACGCGCATTTGAGGCACTTGTGCCGACCTTCATACTGTTAACAGCGGTCTGGTCATTAGAATGGTTTGTGAGTGCGCACACCTTTGTGCAGAACCATCAAGTCTATCAACTCACTATTCCGATTTTGCTGATGCGTGTCTTTGAGCCACTCGTGGTGATTCAGAACAGCTATCCGGCAGCACTGATTGAAATCGTCTTGATGATGCTGCTCTGGTCAGTTGGCATTCACGGGATGAACGTGGTGATGGCAATTGCCCTCCCTTTTTGGCTAGATACACTGGCGGGCAATATTCATGGCGGGCATGGCATCGTCACCGAACCATTCTTTCATATCTTTGCCCATCTAGGCGGTTCAGGAGCAACATGGCCATTGGTCATCTACATGTTGCGTTCGCGCTCTGCGCAACTGCGCACGGTTGGCAAGGTAGCCCTGGGACCGGCAATCTTTAATATCAATGAACCTGTGACATTTGGCGTACCGATGGCCTTGAACCCCATCATGATGATCCCGTTCATCCTGGTTCCCGCCATTATCGTCACAATCAATTATTTTGCCTTCTCGATTGGCCTTGTGCATGTGCCAGTCGTGATGCAACCCTTTACAGTTCCTCTCGGAGTCAGCGGCTTCGTGGCAACAGGTGGCGACATTCGCGGTAGCCTCTTGCAATTTTTCGATCTTGCTGTCTCCGCAATCATATATTACCCATTTTTTAAGGCATGGGAACGCATTCTGGTCGCACGAGAGGAAACAACCGCACAAGCCGAGGAGAGTCCAAAGCTCATCATGGCACAGGTGCGCTAGGCAATGCAGCCAGAGGAAAGGAGGTTGTGCAAGAAGAGATCGCATAGATTTGCGTCAGCGAAACAATGTCGTATACTGTGCACTTGTAGCAACCAGGTTTTAGAATGGTTGCACATTTTCCAGTCTATCTCACCAGTTTGGTGAAGAGCGGAAGGACAAATTCAACGATGAAACTATTTGGGAAATCAGGTCGAAAGCTGCATGCTTTTTTCGGCCTCCTCATGCTTACGCTGTTAATTGCAGCCTGCGGTAATGGCGGCACTACAACACCCGGCAGCGGCACTACCAGCACAGCTCCTGTCAATGGCAAGGGTTGCACAAAGGTTGGCGTCTTGCTTCCAGAGAGCGCATCTTCGGATCGCTGGGAATCAAAAGATCATCCCCTGCTCGTGCAGGACATCACCGCCGCAATCCCCGGTGTGCAGATCGACTACTCCAATGCACAGGGCGATGCTAGCGTCCAGTTGACCCAGGCCGAAGCCGACCTGACCAAAGGCGACTGCATCCTGGTCGTTGGCGCACATGATAGCGCAGCTGCCGCTGCTATCGTGACACAGGCAAAAGCTAAGAACGTTCCTGTTATCGCGTATGACCGCTTGATCCAGTCAAAAGACCTCAACTACTATGTCTCATTCGACAACGTTAAGGTTGGTCAACTTCAGGGCCAGTACATTGCCGACCACTACCAGAAATTCGTTTCTACCGGTCACAACAATCTGGTCATGATTAACGGCGCACAGACCGATAACAACGCGCTACTCTTCGCCAAAGGCGCGCATAGCGTGCTTGATCCGCTCATTGCAAATAACACCTTCAAGAAGGTCTACGAGCAGTTCACACCCAACTGGGACAATGCAACTGCCCAGACTGAGATGGAAGCAGCATTGACCGCGCAGCAGAGCAACGTCCAGATTGCTTATGTCGCCAATGACGGCATGGCAAACAACGTTATCGCGGCCCTTAAAGCCAAGAAGCTCAACGGCCATGTCATCGTCACCGGTCAGGACGCAACCGTCACAGGTATCCACAACATCCTTGCTGGCGATCAGAGCATGACCGTCTACAAGGCCATCTCGAAAGAAGCCCAGGCTGTTGGTGATCTGGTCAAAGCCTTGAACGCCGGCTCCGACACCTCTTCGATGACCAATGGCAATGTGACCGCGACTTCCGATGGCGGCAGCATTCCTTCCGTCCTCGAAACACCTGTCGCGGTTGACATCACCAATATCGCTACTACCGTTATCGCTGATGGCTATGTCGCCAAGGCTGACGTCTGTCAGGGATTGGCAGCCGGCACGGGCGGTGTTTGCTAAGCATACCCTAAGAGGAAACAGCAGGATGGGGGGGGGTTCACCTCCATCTTGCTCGCTGATAGACGGCTTCATCGCGGTCATAACGAGTCGGCCTATCTGTCGGCCCACCAGTTTTCAATCGACCGGATAGGCAGACGACCCATCAGAGCCTATCCAAAACATGCAAGCGTGGGGCATGCATGACACCGCGGCACATGACACCGCGGCACATGACACCGCGGCACATGACACCGCGGCACATGACACCCACAAGGGGTGTCACTACATTACCTGTACACTCACATAGT
>DAICZM010000233.1 GCA_027311145.1 Ktedonobacterales bacterium | reverse complement strand
GCGTTGTATCATACCAGCAGAGCGGTTGCTTGTGCAGCAGCAAAGGTACAACGAGGACGGCAAAGGATATGACACCACTTAGTCAACGCAAGCAACAAATTTTGCGTGTTCTTGTGGAAGAGTATATCCACACGGCAACCCCTGTTGCATCCGAGGCATTGGTACGCAAATATGTGTTAGGCTTTAGTTCCGCAACGGTGCGCCACGAACTGGCGGGCCTGGAAGAGGCCAACCTGATTTATCAGCCGCATACTTCTGCTGGGCGTGTGCCAACAGACTTGGGCTACCGCTACTTTGTCGAACATCTCATGCAGGAGTCGGCTTTATCGCTTGATGAGCAGCGTCTCATTCGGCATCAATTTTATCAGGTGCAAGACCAGCTAGATCAGTGGGTGCGTCTGACTGCCTCGGTGATGGCACGCCTATTGCATAGTGCAGCGGTGATGACGCCGCCACGCTCTACAGAGGGCAGGCTCAAGCATTTTGAGGTCTTATCAATCGCTGATCTCTCGGCCTATATGGTACTGGTTTTGATGGATGGCACAGTCAAGCAGCAGCGTCTATTGCTCGAAACGCCCGTCTCACAGGAAGATTTGAGCGGTATTACCGCCTATCTCAACCATATGCTAGAGGGTAAGAATGCTCTTGAGATCAACGATCTGCTCGCCAAACGTGACCTCGCGCCGCTAGCGCGACTCATAGCAACGACGATCATTCGCATTCTAGAGCAGCACGGCGACATGCTAGGCGACATGTTCTACCGCGAAGGAGTGGTAAACATTCTGGAGCAACCCGAATATAGCCGTATGGGGCCGGAAGTAGAGCGCAACGAGCGTGTGCGCAAGGTCTTGGAGGTTTTAGAGCAGAACCGCTTCCTACCCGCACTGGCTTCACACTTGCGTGAGTCAGACGGAGTACAAGTCATTATTGGCGGTGAGAACCAGTGGGATGAGATGCGGGATGTAAGTCTGGTGGTAGCTCGTTATGGACGTGAGGGCAAGGTCGGCGGCTTGCTCGGGGTGATTGGGCCAACACGTATGCAGTATGGGCGCGCAATCGCCGTTGTGCGCTATATGTCGCAAGTAATGAATGAACTTCTCGAAGAATACGGATACGAGTAGGAACAGAGAACACATTTGTTGCTACACGGTGACGTGATAGATAGATTTATGTAGGAGGCAACCGTGCCAAAAGTTATCGGTATTGACCTGGGAACCACAAATTCGTGTATTGCAGTAATGGAAGGTGGCGAGCCTGTCGTTATTCCTAACGCAGAAGGTGCACGTACCACCCCTTCTATTGTTGCTATCAATAAGAGTGGTGAGCGTCTTGTTGGTGAAGTCGCTAAACGTCAGGCCATCACCAACCCGGAAAACACTGTTTTCTCTATTAAGCGTTTTATGGGTCGCAAATATGATGACCCAGAAGTTGATCGTGACCGCCGCCTCGTGCCTTATAAAGTGGTACGCGCCAGCAACGGCGATGCCTGGGTGGAGGTACAGGGCAAAACCTACAGCCCGCCAGAAATTTCCGCGATGATCTTGCAGAAACTCAAGGCCGACGCGGAAGCCTACCTGGGCGAGCGTGTCATACAGGCCGTGATTACGGTTCCTGCCTACTTTAACGACGCCCAACGTCAGGCGACCAAGGATGCAGGCAAAATCGCTGGTCTGGAAGTGTTACGCATCATCAACGAGCCAACCGCCGCCTCGCTAGCCTACGGTCTCGATAAAAAGAAAGACGAGCGCATCTCCGTCTATGACTTGGGTGGAGGCACATTCGACATCTCCATTCTCGAACTGGGCGATGGCGTCTTTGAAGTCAAGAGTACAAACGGTGATACGCACTTGGGCGGTGATGACCTGGATCAGCGCATCATCAACTGGTTAGCCGACGAGTTCAGAAAAGAGCAGGGCATCGACCTACGCCAGGACCGCATGGCTTTGCAACGCCTCAAAGAGGCATCCGAGAAGGCCAAGAAGGAACTGTCCAGCGCGATGCAGACAGAGATCAACCTACCATTCATCACGGCTGATGCCAGCGGCCCGAAACACCTGACCGTCACGTTGACACGCTCGAAACTGGAGCAGTTAGTTGAAGACCTGATCGAGCGTTCGCGTGGCCCAGTAATGAAGGCACTCGCCGACGCCAACGTCCGCCCCGGCGACATTGACGAAGTGGTGCTGGTTGGTGGTCAGACCCGTATGCCAGCGGTGCAAACAATGGTGCGTCGCATCTTTGATCGCGAGCCAAATCGTGGGGTGAACCCAGACGAAGTTGTAGCCATTGGGGCCGCCATTCAGGCCGGCGTGTTGACTGGCGAGGTCAAAGATGTGCTACTGCTCGACGTGACACCACTCTCCCTCGGCATCGAGACGATGGGGGGCATCTTCACCAAATTGATCGAGCGCAACACAACCATCCCAACCCAAAAAGGCCAGGTCTTCTCAACCGCTAGCGACAGCCAGCCAAGCGTAGAGATCAACGTTCTGCAAGGCGAGCGTGAGTTTGCGAAAGACAACCGCTCACTAGGAACCTTCATTCTCGATGGCATCCCACCGGCCCCACGCGGTGTACCACAGGTCGAAGTGACCTTTGATCTCGATGCAAACGGCATCCTCAATGTTTCGGCTCGCGACAAGGGAACGAATCGCCAGCAGAAAATCACGATTGTCGCGTCCAGTGGTCTCTCGAAAGACCAGATCGACCACATGGTACACGATGCAGAGTCACATGCGGTGGAAGACAAACGCCGCAAGGAAGAAGTCGAAGAGCGCAACCTTGCCGATAGCGCAGCCTACCGTGCCGAAAAGAGCATTGCTGAACTCGGTGACAAGCTAGCCGCCGATCAGAAAAGTGACCTTGAGGCCAAGATTGCTGATGTGCGCGCTTCTCTTGGAACCGACGACGTGAGCCGCATGAAAGCAGCTCGCGAGGCCTTAGAGCAGGCATTCCATAAGGTGAGCGAGGCCATCTATCGCCAGGGAGCCGGTGCGGGCGCAACAGCAACCGACTACAACAGTGGCCCACAGCAAGGTCCGTCGGGTGACGAACCTATCGAAGGTGAATATAAAGATATGTAGTTTCTCGCAGGCATGGTGTCTTTTCGGCACCATGCCTTGTTCCTACATAGCTTCATTCTGACTACGACCCTTGCAGTATATCCACGCTATAGTATATCCTATTAACTCACGGCGTATGTTCTCGTATGAAGATTGAAATATCATCCAGTAGCGCGGATCAGCTCGCGCCCTGTTTCTGACGGTAAAGGACCAGTCGATGGCCGCAAGTAAACGAGATTATTATGAAGTGCTGGGTGTGTCACGCACCGCAACCGACGAGGAGATCAAAAAAGCCTTTCGTCGCCTTGCCAAGCAGTATCACCCCGATGCAAACAAAGAGCAGGGAGCAGAGGCCCGCTTTATCGAAATCAACGAAGCCTATGAAGTATTAAGCGACACGCAGAAGCGAGCTGCCTATGATCGCTATGGGCATGCCGGTCTAGGAAATGGTGGCGCAGCGGGTTTCAACGACTTTTCAGGATTTGGAAGCATCAACGATCTGTTCGAGACTTTTTTTGCTTCCAGTGCCGGAACACAACGGCGCACCGGGACACAGCGTGGAGCAGACTTGCGCTATGACCTGACAATTACCTTTGAAGAAGCGGTATTTGGTTGTCAGAAAGAGATAGAGCTTCCTCGTTGGGAGACCTGCTCATCCTGTAAAGGCAATGGCGCGCAACCAGGAACCTCTACCTCACGTTGCCCAACCTGCCAGGGCACAGGAGAGATTCGTCGTATCCAACAGTCGATCTTTGGGCAGTTTGTCAATGTCACGATGTGCGATCGCTGCCATGGCGAGGGACGTGTCATTACAACCCCGTGCGAGAAGTGCCGCGGGCAAGGCCGCGTGCGCAATAATCGCCGTGTGATTGTAAATATTCCAGCAGGCGTCGATGATGGCATTAATGTGCGCGTTACGGGCGAGGGAGAAGTAAGCTCGCGTGGCGGCACACCCGGCAATCTGTATGTGATTCTGACGGTCAAGCCCCATCCTTTCTTCAAACGGCAAGGCAATGATATCATCTATGAAATGCCGATTAGTTTCACACAGGCCGCACTCGGCGATGAGGTTGAAGTGCCAACCGTTGATGGCAAAACCACTGCGCTCAAGATTCCCGCAGGCACACAGAGCAGCCGCTCGTTTCGCCTCAAAGGTCTGGGCGTTCCTGTCGTGCATAGTAGCGCACGCGGCGACGAGCATATCATCGTCAAAGTGGTCACGCCCACAAACCTCACCCCTGAACAAAAGCATATGCTAGAAGAGTTTGCCCGTCTCGAAAAAGAGCAGAGCGAGCAGAACGATAAAAACATCTTCCGCAACCTTTTTGATAAAACGAAAGATGTTTTCCAGTAACACGTAAGAGCAAAAGACAGGACAACTCTTGGGCTAAGCGTTGTCCTGTCTTTTATGCCTGTGCGGCGGTAGTGTGCAAAGGTTCTCTACTCTGCCACTGACCCGCCTGGGCACACGTTAAACTTTAGAACTGGGAATAGCGGCCCATGCGCTTGCTACGTCTTGTGTGGCATCGTGCTGACGCGCCAGCACCGGGATATATTCCGCTGTGATCGCCAGATGATCGCTGGCATCTCGCCCCGACAGACCATCGCCCTCGTTGATCACATAACAGTTGATGAGCCGCTGCGCCAACTCAGGGTCTGCGAAAATGTAATCGATGCGACCAGCAGGGGCATCAGCGGGACAGGTCAAGCCACGTGCGTGCGAATGCAACTGACGATAACAGTCAACGTAGCCAGCGTCACGGATCAGACGAATCGTGCCACGCGCCACATAGAGTGCAGCCATTGCGTCAACCACGTTGCTAAATAGCGGATAGCGTGGCAAAGCGCGTATGAGTGGAGTCAAGAAGCGCAGAGATGGCGGCACAAGGGAATCGAGATGGGGATGACCATCACCAATGACCTTCGTGCGACGCTGCTCATCCAGTCCAACAACATAGCGCAGAAGTTCGCTAGGAACAAAAGCATCACCGGGAGCAAGCGAATTGAAATCGCCGAGCAGCAGATGTGGTCTACCTTGTGCGCGCAATGGAGCCATAATCTGCAAAATTGCACGCATTTCACGTTTACGCACATTATCGCCACCCCGGAAATGGCTAAAGGCAGCTTTCAAATGCGTCACAAAAACAGTCAGTTGTTGCCCATCTGCCTCTTCCACGCAAACCTCTAGCAACGGTTTGTTTAACAGGCCGGGCCGTTCATGCAGGTGTGTGGCAACAACAGGCAGCTTGGTCAATAAAGCAAGTTGGTACTCTTGCGTATTAGTCGAGGCGTCACCCATGATCAGTTGCATGTCGAGTTGGCGTGCCATCTCTTCCACTACCAGTGGACGCTGGGCTATTTTCGGATTTGTGGCTTCGATTACCCCGACGATCTCGGGCTGCGCAGAGCGAATTATCTGCACCAATTGCGCTGTGCGCCTACCATTTGGCAGGCTGAGACTATAGCCACCCGCGAGGATATTATATGATAATACACGAGTCATTCGTTGTGCTATCCTTTTGTACGTTTGCTATCGAGAGTATCGCATTGTGTTCCTCTTTCTTACACTATATCAGACGAATACAAAACCCATAGAGCAACAGCACATGCGGCTTTCCCTGGGTTCCCCAGCCATAGGTACTGCACAAAAGGCGAGGATATGCTATAATAGCCTGCGATGCTCAAGAACGTATGAGAAAGATACACGATAAAACAGTTTGAACGATACGAGAAATACCATAGAGAAAAAGGGGGGCGGGGCATATGAAGCCGCTTGTCGCAATTGTGGGCCGACCAAATGTTGGCAAATCTACTTTTTTTAATCGCATGTTGGGTGAACGGATCGCCATTGTGGAGGATTTGCCCGGCACAACCCGCGACCGCCTCTATGGCGATACCGATTGGAATGGACGCACATTTACCCTGATTGATACCGGAGGTCTTGAATTTAGCGATATTCCTGTCGGGCAAGTTGGCCTAAACGGGCAACCCGGCGACCTGATGGACCACGTACAGGCACAGGCAGAACTGGCGATTGAAGAGGCCGATGTGATCGTCTTTATGGTTGATGCGCGTAGTGGCATCACAGCTGCCGACGACGAGGTTGCCGAACTGTTACGCCGCTCACAAAAGCCTATTGTCCTTGCGGCAAATAAAGCCGACTCGGCGCAACGTCGCCAGGATGCTGTCGAGTTCTATCGGCTTGGTCTCGGTGAGCCAATCCCAATCTCTTCCATTCAGGGAACAGGAACAGGGGACTTGCTCGACCTGATTGTCGAGGTACTCCCACCCGCCGCCGATGAGTTGGAGGATGAAGAGGATGACACGCCCCGGATCGCCCTTGTCGGACGCCCAAATGTGGGCAAATCCTCACTCCTCAATGCCTTTCTTGGCATGCAACGTTCCATTGTGAGCGAAGTGCCAGGCACGACACGTGACGCCATTGATACTGAGTTTATCTTTCAAGATCGCAAGATCAGATTGATTGACACCGCAGGCATTCGGCGACGTGGGCACATCGGCCCTGGCATCGAAAAATTTAGTGTCTTGCGCTCAACTCGTGCAATTGAACGCTGCGACGTCGCGCTGATGATGATTGATGCCAGCGATGGCCTTACCGCACAAGATACCCATATCGCGGGCGAAATTCACGAGCAAGCCAAAGGGGTGGTAATTGTCGTTAATAAATGGGATATAGCCCAGGAACAACGGCGTCTGGAGCGTGCAGAGCAATACCCTACCCCCGAAGAAGAGATCGAGAACGCAGAAGCATACCGTGAGACGTTGGCGGAGGGTCTCAAGTTTATCCCGTATGCACCCGTCATTTTTGCTTCGGCCAAAACAGGCTACCACATACAAGCTATCCTGGAAGCCGCCCTCCATATCACTGAGATGCGCTTCTTACGTGTTCCCACCTCGCGCTTGAACGAGGTCGTGCGCGACGCGGTCCGCCGCCATAATCCAACAACAGTGCGCAACAAGCATCTCAAAATCTACTATGCAACGCAGGCACGTGTCAACCCACCTACATTCATATTCTTTGTCAACGATACCGAAGCCGTTCACTTTGCCTATGAGCGTTACCTGGAGAATCGCTTGCGCGAAGCCTTTGGGTTTAAAGGAACCGCAGTCCGTATGCAATTCCGTCCACGTTCCAGCAAAGACAGCACACACGCCTAGAACAGAAGGGGCCAGGCAAAATACAACTTTTCTTTCTCCTGGCCCGTACATATAGCATATATGAC
>DAICZM010000232.1 GCA_027311145.1 Ktedonobacterales bacterium | reverse complement strand
TACGGCGAGCGCGTACTCTGTGGAGCCGGCATCGCCTTCAAACTCGTGCAGGCTCTCTACCGTGCCTATGGACGCACACCAGCAGAGGAGATGGAACTGCTTGATCTCGTCGCTATTGGCACAATTGCCGATATCGCACCGCTGACAGGCGAGAATCATATCCTGACACGCCTCGGTTTACAACAACTCAACACGACACGCAAACCCGGCCTACTTGCCCTAATACGCAGTGCCAATCTGCAAAGTGGACGCATCCGCGAACGTGATATCGCCTACTCGCTCTCACCACGTATTAATGCTGCTGGACGCATGGAAGAAGCCAGTATCGCTTTCGATCTCCTCACTACCGATGATGAACAACGCGCCATTGAGATCGTCACCTATCTGGAAATGCTCAATGTCAAACGCCAACAGCAGACGGAAGAAATGATGCAAAACGTGCGCGAACAGGCACGCAGCCAAAGTGAAAAGCGCGTCGTACTGGTAATGGGCAACGATTGGAACGAAGGCATCATTGGTCTCGTCGCAGGCAAACTCTCTGAGGAGCTTGACAAACCCGTTCTAGTGCTCAGCAATGACCGTACAAAACAACTCAGTCGCGGCTCTGCACGCAGCCACAAAGGCTTTAACCTGATTGCCGCTTTGCGTGCCTTCGCCGATCAATTGGAACGCTATGGCGGCCACACGCAAGCGGCAGGTTTTACCATTAAAAGTGACCGTATCACAGATTTACACCATCACCTGCTACTCTGGCAAGATGAACAAGCCAGAACAGTGATAGAAACGTTGCCCAATGGAACAACTTCAGCACCGTCATCCCTTGCTCCAGTGCGTTTGCCTATCGAGGGCGAACAGAACGAATTAACGGGCTTTGTCACCGAACAAGAGGCGTTGCCTCCACCCATCGCACTCACGCCTAAAATTGTAGACCTGCTCTTTACCCGTTGGAACAGCATCACCTACGATCTCTACAAACAAATTCGGCAACTTGCACCCTTTGGAGCAGGCAATCCCGAACCCGTTTTCAAGCTCAACGGTTTGCGCCTATACCACATTCGTTCAGGTGGACGCGATGGACAAAACTTGCAACTCTGGCTAGGCATGTCTGACACCCCCAATGGTAATGCCATGCGCCGTCAGGGAACTTTTTTCAAGGCCGCTGCTCGCTTGAAAGAGTTTGAGGGCGTCACACAGGTCAATATTGTCTTCAGACTAGAGTCACCAGAAGATGAAAGCAAACAAGAAGTATGGTTCCGACTTTTAGCATTAGAAGCGGTGGGAGCGTGATAGCGCACGCTCCTCACACATTGACAAACAATCAAGCGGCTCGGAATTTCACGGGTAGACACCACGTATTTCGGTTGCTTCCGCCACGCGGGCGACTGCCAGCAGGTATGCCCCCATCCGCAAATTTGTCTGCTGCTCCTCTGCCTTCTGGCGCACGGCACGATAAGAACGCGACATGATCAACTCCAGCCGGCGGTTGATCTCATCTTCTTCCCAGAAGAAGCGTTGCAAATCTTGCACCCACTCGAAATAGCTCACCGTCACACCGCCCGCGTTCGCCAGGATATCCGGCACAATAGTCACACCACGCGCATAAAGAATGGCTTCTGCGTCTGGCGTCGTAGGACCATTCGCAGCCTCAATGAGCAAACGCGCCTGAATACGCCCGGCATTGCGAGCCGTAATCTGATTTTCTAAGGCAGCAGGCACTAACACATCGCACGGAAGTTCGAGCAACTCGGCATTGGTAATATGCTCGGTGTTGGGTAAACCATGCAGGTTGCCATGCTCACGCGAATAGCGCAACGCCGTCATGACATCAATACCATTGAGATTATAGACACCACCAGCGATATCACTTAGACCAACAATTTTACAGCCCAGTTCACTGAGCAGGCGGGCCGAGATACTGCCCACATTGCCAAAACCTTGTATCACAACGGCGCACCGCTCAGGTGACATATTCAGGTCTTTCAGAGCCTCACGAGTGACGACCTGCACGCCACGTGCCGTCGCTTCCAGACGCCCCTCACTGCCACCAATTGCCAATGGCTTACCAGTAATCACCGCTGGCACAGAATAGCCCATATGCATCGAGTAGGTATCCATCATCCAACTCATCACCTGCGGATTTGTGTTCATGTCAGGAGCAGGAATATCGCTATTAGGACCGATCAGGATGGAGATCTCCGTCGCGTAACGTCGGCTCAAACGCTCTAATTCGTTGCGGGACATCGTATGAGGATCACAGACGACACCGCCCTTGGCCCCACCAAAGGGAATGCCCACCACCGCACATTTCCAGGTCATCCACATAGCAAGCGCACGCATTTCATCAAGCGACACTTCAGAGCTAAAACGAATCCCACCTTTGGCGGGTCCGCGATTGATATTGTGTTGCACTCTGTACCCTGTGAACATCTGCACTTCACCACTATCCATGCGCACAGGGAAATTGACAATCAATTCACGTTTTGATTTGCGCAAAATCGCACGCATCGCCTGCGATAGCCCCAGACGTTCCGCTGCCTCATCGAATTGCGCAATCGCCATCTCATAGGGATTCATGATACCTACTACCATAACCAGTATCCTCCTCGGTACCGACCATCATCGGTCGTGTACGCACCATTGCTTGTAAAGCTACATCGCCTCACGCATATATGTCCTCTCAAGAGAACATAACACATACTCATAGGAAAGCCCGCCGTTAGATGGCGGGCTTTTACCAGCATGTCTTCTCTCAGTATATCACTCGTCATGAAAAACGTTCAAGCTGTGCATACCACCTTAGTGTTGCAACAGAGAGACATTCGACCAATCTCCAAAGTAGAGACCACCACCATTCAGTGAGATACCTTGAAGATAGGAGGGAATGATGGCCGCCATAGCCTGGTGATCCAGCGGAAGCCAGCCCACATCAGTAATCGCAATCTGCTCAGCTTTGTTATATAAAGCAAGACGAGCCGAGCCAGTCATCGTCTCAGCCTGCGCAATTGTTTGGTCAAACGTGGCATTACTCCACTGACCGTTATTATTTGGCGCAGTGCTTGTCAGGTTCAGTGCCAGCCAGTCATACGGGTCTGGAAAGTCCGCACCCCATTGTGTGAAACCAAATTGGATTTGATGATTCGCGGTTTCCTGGTTATATGCGTTAAGCTCGACGGACCGCAGTTTGACCTGAATCCCCAGCGCGTTTTGCCACATCTGCTGAAGCACTGCCGCCTCGTCAGGCGTCACCTGCGAACTGGGAAACGAGAACGAGATGGGTGGGACTTTCGAGATATCGGGATAGGCAGATTGCAGAAGGGCTTTAGCCTTTGCCTGATTATAAGGCAAACCAACATAGTTAGGCTGATAGCCCGGCATCCCTGGCGGAATAATGGTCGGTGCGGCTAATGCCGTGTTCTTAAAAACAGCCTTCACCAACGTATTGCGATCTGTTGCATAGGCAAAGGCCTGACGCACTGCCGGATTATTGAAAGGAGCTTTCGTATTATCGAAGAACAGCAGGTCCGTTTGCAACAGCGAAACTCGCGTGAAACCCGGCAAACTAGCAGCTAGCTGCTGGTCCGTCGCGGTAATATTCCAGACAAAATTGTATTGATTGGCACGATATGATTTATATGCGGTCGATGGATCGCTGACAAAGTACATATCGACTTCGCTGAGTTTGGTCTTATTGCCATAGTAATTCGGGTTTGGCACTAGGATCATTTTGACATTGTGATCCCACTCTTTCACAATGAAAGGACCCGTACCAATGCCGCTACCCACGTTACCCGCGATATTCTGAGACCAGTTTTTGCCAAGCTGATTGACCACATTTTGGTTAAGTGGATCGAAAAGCGATGTGGTCAGGTCTTCCAAAAAGTAGGGGGTCTGTTGCGTCAGTGTCACCTGCAAGGTATAGTTGTCGATGGCTTTCACGCCCGTCAAGGTCTTTGCTTTGCCATTGCTCAAAGCATCTGCACCCACAATGGGAGCCTCAAAGAAGGAGGCAATCGGCGAGGTGATTGCAGGTAGCAAAGCACGAGTCCAGGTATAAATATACGACTGAGCCGTCACGGGTGTGCCGTCCGCGAAGGTAATATTGTGCTTGAGATGGAAAGTATAGACTTTCCCATCGCTGGAAATATCCCACGTGGCCTGATCGGGTATGACATTTAAGTTTTTATCTGAACGCACAAGACCACTGTAAATCATGCTCACGACAACGCCAGAATTGGAGTCAGGTCCCTGCGCGGGATCAAGCTGATTGGGGTCAGTCGTGCCAACATTAGGAAAGGTTAGCACCTGCTTCGCAGCCAATTTTGGTGCCGAGCTACCACCTTGCGTTGCCGTTCCTCCACAGGCGGCCAGCAGCAACAAAAGTGCGACGAAGAGGAACAACAAGGTAAATGGACGTTTCACTTGCATAGCGTGTCTGTGTTGATGCACGGACATCCTCGCTTTCTGCTAAAGAGACGAGAAAATATGGCACATATGCTGTTGAATGAAGAATAGTATCCCTCATGCAAGCAAGAGCAGCAAGATTTTTGTTTCTTAGTGATAAGTACGCTCTTGCAGGTGCAGACATCACAGACATCACATGCCAAGACGGCGTGCATCTTCCTTAGTAGGTACGATAATATGTGCTGCCCGCATGTATACACATAGGCAGCACACTTACACATCAGTCGAGGACAAGGACCAGCTTGCCAAAATTTTTGTTCTCGCCCATTTTTACATGGGCTTGCGCAATCTCGTGTAACGGATACGTCTGCTCGATAATGGGCTTCACCTTGCCATTTGCCAACAGAGGTAACGCATGCGTAGCGAAACGACGCGTGACCGCCAACTTCTCCTCCAGCGTGCGCGTGCGCAGCGTGCAGCCGCGTATCTGGATACGTTTTCCCATCAGTAGGCCAAGATTGACTGTAGCTTGCGACCCACCCAGCGTGGCGAGAAAAACCAGACGGCCCCACGTCGCCAATGCCTCCAGATTTTGTGCCATATATGCTGCGCCAACAAAATCCAACACGACATGCACGCCCGCCCCGTGTGTCAAACGTTGTACATCGGTCGAGAAATTTTGGTCTGAGAGGCCATAGTCTAAACCGAGCGGCGTAGCCTGTAGCAGCTTGCTAGCAGTTCGTGATGTGCCAAAAGTGATTGCACCCGTTGCATGCGCAAGTTGAATGGCAGCAGTTCCTACACCACTACCTGCCGCATGAATGAGTACACGCTCACCCATTTGTAAGCCTGCCTGTGTAAAGAGGGCATCGTGGGCCGTAATAAATACCTCTGGAATAGCGGCAGCCTGCACAAAATCGAGATTCTCAGGGATTTCAACTAGCAAACCTTCGTGCGCTAGAATATATTCGGCCTGTCCACCACCACCGGCCAGACCCATCACGCGCTGTCCCACTTTCCACATACGCACATGAGGGCCAACCGCGTCAACTTCTCCTGCAAACTCCAGGCCGGGAATATCAGCAGGCGATCCCACTGGGGCCGCATAACCGCCCGCTCGCTGCAACAGGTCTGCGCGATTCAGGCCCGCTGCACGCACACGGACACGTACCAGATCACCCGTTGCTTCTGGCATCGCGACATCACGTATCTCTAACACATCTGGACCACCAGGTCGTGTAATAACAACAGCTTTCATCATATGCTCCTTCACATCTTGATATAGTGGCATTTTACCACGCTCTACTATGGACAATACTTTCTCAAAGAGAGAGCGTCGGCCAGGTTCCTTTTGTCAGCTTGCAGCAAATACCAGTGAAACTGCTGTGACGTGCTACAATATAAAAAGTGGTGACGATGAGCGCAATCAACGCGAAAGCACGATGCACTCGTCGTTTTTGTATGAGCAAATGCCGTCTATTTCGGTAGGCAGCGATAGATGAGGATAATCAAGCATGACAAACCTTTATCTCATTCGTCATGGGGAAGCAACGACACAAGTCTCGGAAATTTTGCGCGACCATGGCCTGACGCCGTTAGGGGTTACCCAAGCCGAGCATTTACGAGATCGCCTGGCAGCGACGGGCGAGATTGCCGCGGATGTTCTAATTGCAAGTACCCTGCCACGCGCACGTCAAACTGCTGAGATTATTGCCCCAGCCCTTCATTTGCCCATCATTTTTGACGATGACGTGCAAGAATTGCGCATTGGCAAGGCGGAAGGCATGCACATTGATGAATTCCGTGCCACGTTTGGTGGCTATAACATCGAAGAGTTTCCATTTCGTCCTGTCGCAACGGGCGGTGAAAACTGGGGCATGTTCGCGCTGCGCGTTGGTGCAGCTTTAGATCGCATCATTCATGAGCATGAAGGTAAAACCATTGTCGTCGTCTGCCATGGTGGCGTGGTTGATTGTTCGTTTCTCTACTTCTTTGGCATGAATACGCTCATCCTGCCACAGACTCGCTTTCATACACACAATACATCTATCACCCACTGGCATAAGAGTGTGCCTAGCGGACGTTCACCTAAATGGCGACTCATGCGCTACAACGATGATCTGCATGTGCGCGACCTGGAGGCTGAAGTGCGCATTCCCTGGGAACATCTGCCGACACCACGTAAGCGCGATCAGACGATGCCGCCTAAACAACCAACTGTGCCAGCAAGCGAAAGCGAGTAACAGGATTAAGAGAGAGCGAGTATTTGGTGGATATAGACAACCTTCTCGCTGGCAACGGCAAGGATATTGCCATGCGGCGACCAGGCAACGGCGCGTACCCAAGCGGGATAGGCTTTGGTCATAAGCGTGTCACCGCTCTGGGCACGCCAGAGACGCACACTAGCATCATCGCTACCAGAAGCGATATAGGTGCCATCGGGCGACCAACAAGCACATTTGACTGCAAGATCATGTCCTCGATAAGTCATGAGGGTTTGCCCGTTATGGGCATGCCAGACTTGTACGGTTGCATCTTCGCCGCTTGAAAGGAGATGAATGCTATTGGGCGACCACGCAGTCGTATACACAGGGCCAACATGTCCACGATACGAGAGTTGGGTCTCGCCCGTACATTCGTTCCAGACCTGCACCAGACCATTAAAACTTGCGGACGCAATCAGGCATGAACGCGCTAGCCAGGAGAGTGAGAAGATACGAAACTGGCCTGTGTGGATATGCAGGCAAGCACCCGTGCGCGCATCCCAAACCTGCACCGTGCTATCGCCATAATCGCCACCTGATGCGATAGCATGAGCATCATCGGCCCAGGCCAGACAACGCGCAAAACGCTGATGTCCTCGATAAATCACCTGTGTCTCGCCCGTCAAGACATCCCAAACATGAATAGTGCCATCGGTATCGCCAGATGCGATAAAATGTCCATCCGGCGACCACGCAATGGAGAGGACATAGCTC
>DAICZM010000231.1 GCA_027311145.1 Ktedonobacterales bacterium | reverse complement strand
GTCCTGCCACCGCTCCTCTTCCCGTTCATCACCGTCGTGAGAATCAAGAAAGCCAGACTATCGTAATGTCTGGCTTTCGCTTTTTTCTTTTTTCTGCACAACTCCCGTGTTACGTCAACCGAATCCTAATCCACATAGATCAAGAGAAGTATGATGTTCGAGTTAGCAAATCCTCTGCTTACCTCTTCCATCCAGCGACGCAAGCTGTCGAGAAGGCCAACCGTACCGATTTAAAACGATAGCGGCTTATAATCTAGGATGGTTAGACGCTCAGAGGCTCGGTAAGCCCGCATTTACGGGCGCTCCTAGTCAATTTGAAATACCATCCCTAGTAGGCGTACTGGTTTCTTCATTGGTAGCATTGTAGCCTCCTTTCAGAGTACCAGTGCAAGGTGCTTCACCTTGTGCCAAGGTCTCAGGTCAATGACCCATTCCCTGGTGTGTTCCTATCTTTTGGGAACACTCTTACTATAACATGGACTAGGGCGAATGTCAAGGTTTCGGACAAAAAAAACAGGATATCACAAATTTCTAAGCTTTGTGACGCCGCGAGCAGATCAGGTGACTACCTGAAAGAAAATCATGTGTGCGCAATTCTCTTCCCTATTCCCTTGCAGCCACTTCTATGATATACACTAGAATAAGAGAAAGGGTATTTTCATGAGAAGCCCTAAAACGTTTTATTGTGCCATCATACTGTTCAGTCTAGCAACGCGATGGATTTTATGGGCGTAGACAAGTATGGGGTAGCTTTTAGAGAGGTATGGTAATGAAAAGTTCACGTGTCCGCTTTATTCTAGTATCACTCACCTTGTTGGCATTGGGGAGTATTTTGCTGGTGGCATGCCAGCGTCCGGGAACCAGCACGGCTAGTGCATCGAGCAATTCTACGGCTGCAAGCAGTACTTCCACGGCTGCAACGGTGCATATGGGGGACGCAAATTTCTTGCAGTCATCGGTTACCTTAAGCAAAGGTAGTACGCTGACGTTGATAGATGATGCCGCCGTACCACATATTGTGCAAAACGGCTCGTTGGTGAATGGATCAGCTCAGCCGGCAGCAGAGACAGGTGCGCCGACGGGCAATGTCCAGTTTCAAGGCAATGATTCGCAAAGTGTTGGGCCTTTCAATACAGCTGGCACGTTCCATCTGTATTGCACCATCCATCCGAATATGAATCTGACGGTTGTTGTCCAATAGCATCGCTGTGCTGTGCTGTGCTGTGCTGTTGCTTTTTACTCTTGTCATACGTGCTAAGAGTGGAAAGCTGTCATAGTGTGCATGCTGGATGAAATGCGCAGAGAGGCGCTCCTATTATTTTCGGGTTGGTGTACGCAGCTTCTCACAGAGGCCTACTGATGGAATAGGAGCGCATGTATGTGTGTTATTGGTAGTGTAATAGGTGCAACGGTGCTAGCACATGCGTTGGACTGCACAATGTATGGCGATGGCGGGTAAAAATAGGAGTATTGGCATCCCCATTTGTCAGCTCTTGGGCGTCTGAGGTAATATAGAAGTAAGAGACGAATATGTAGAGTATCGCTTCGGGTCGACGAGTTTTAAAATGTAACCAAGTGGCTCATAAAAACGTAATGACTATAGAAGTGTCTACAGAGAGCGTAATGTTTCCTGATAGTGTCCCTGTACATAGGTAGTCTCGTTGAGGACGTTCTGATCTTTGGGTATAGAGAGGTAGCACGCTATGTCAACAGCAACTCTGGAAAACAAATTGGATCGCGCTCTAGAGCTAATCGGCTCTATTGACCCTGAAATTGCCGACTCCTATACTTCATTAGAGGCGCGCATTCTAGCGCAAGCTCTTGAAAATGTTGAGATCGCAGAGCGCCGCCTGCGTGAAATCCAAAAGCTCGTGGGAGAGTTCAGTGATATGCTGGTATAATGGTTGAAAGTGCGGCAAGAAGGAAACTTTTGCTTGCATCGTGCGTGCTTTCATTGCTGAACAATCCGTATGCTTTCTTTCTGCACTGCCGCAGATGATGTGCTTGCACGCTCTCCAGATTTCTCCACAGTTTTGACAATCACCAATAAAATTTATTTGTAGCGTCTGCTCATGGCGTGTTGTGCTTGTGAGCAGATGGTGGGTTTTGTATTTAACTGCGGCGCAGTGTAACAGAACAAAGCAACGAAGACAGGCGCGTACTTCTACGCGCCTGTCTTCGTTGCTTTGTTCTGTCGTTGCCCTTCTCTTTACTTTTTAGTGTAGGGCTTGCCGTCGTTGGTCATGCAGGCCGATTCTAGCATATCAATTTTCAATGTTGAGCATATGAAGAGGAGAGCGTATGTAAAAAGGCTATTACAATCTGCTCTGTTTCTTCTGGGGTTTGCGTCTCCATCAGTTGCATGCGTAAATCCTGCGCTCCGGGGAAACCATTTGCATAGACTTTAAAAAATTTACGCAAGGCAGGAAAATATTTAGTCGTTCCCCAGGTTTCCTGCCAGAGATGCATATGGTCAAGCAACAGGTGCATTTTCTCTTCTGGCGTTTTATCACCTATCGAGGTGTCTGAAAAGAGGAAAGGATTTTCAAAGATACCTCTGCCTACCATTGCGCCGTCCGCCCCAGCTTCTGCCACTTTTTGTCTCGCCTCGTTCAGTGATTTTATATCCCCATTCCCGATAATCAGTGTCTCACTGCTCAATGCATCTCTCATCTCAACAACCGTTTTCAGTTTGTCCCAATGCGCGGGCATTTTGGACATCTCGGAGACGGTACGCAGGTGAACAGTCAAGGTTGCTGGTTTCTGTTCAAGAACAAATTGTATCCACTCGAAGTCTATTGCCCGAAAACCCAAGCGTGTTTTGACGCTGACCGGGATTATACCTGCTGCCCCTTCTTTTGTTGCCTCAATAATTTCTTTGGCACGTGGTCTGTCATTGATTAAACCTGAACAGACACCTCTACTCACCGGACCCTGGGCAGGACAGCCCATATTAAGGTCTACCCCACTGAACCCCATATCTATCAGCTTTCTTGCTGCTTTAGAGAAGTTCTCAGGCTGAGACCCCCAAATTTGGGCGACAAGTGGCAGCTCTATTTCGGTATATTGCAGTCTATGGATAACATGTTTTTCTCCTTTAGAGAACAACCCTTCCACATTAGTAAACTCTGTAAAAAAGACGGTGGGCTTCCCATATCGGGCGATCACTTGTCTCAGTACAGTATCAGTCACATCTTCCATTGGTGCCAGAATAAAGATGGGCTTTTCTAGCGTTTGCCAAAAATTTTGCATGATCTTGTTGCTCCATGCTCCACTCCCTTCCGGTTTTAAATGCGAGCAGAGGATTACGTTTGCGGTTTATTCAGTTATGAACAGTATCTGTAGAAAATCGGAGCATTTCAGCTATTTCTTCAACTGTCAAATAAGGTTTCTTCCCCATACCTTTTTTGCCAACATGATAATGTAGGACACAATTGCTCGCCCATACCCTTGTCTATGGCTGCTTGTGCCAATGATATGATAGCGGCTAAACCTGTGTATATGAGAATAGGCAGGCTAAAGTTATCTTATAGACATGCGGTGTTGAATAGTCAGTATGCTTGTATCATACACAGTTTTAGAAGGCTGGTCAATCCGGTCTTTATCTCTACTATGAGTTATGAGTGCCTGCTGCACTCTTGTCGTCTGCTGAGTAGGTATAGATTGCGCAGGAATATCCTGACAACGTGCGCTCTGCGCTATAATAGTTGAAGGGTAAAAAAAGTTGCTCAAGGGAGAGCGCGCCCTGTGCTAGTACGAAAGGGAATGATAGTTTATGGCACATACACGTGTGGAACATCAGGTGCAGCTTCCGTCTGCCAGTGATCTGTATAATGTGGACCATTTGCTCAGTGAGGAAGAGCGTATGGTACGTGACACGGTTCGTAAATTTGTGCAGGAGCGTGTTTTACCGACCATTGGCGAGCATTTTGAGGCAGGAACCTTTCCTCGTGACTTGCTTCCTGAGATCGCGGAGTTGGGTCTCTTTGGGATGCATCTGGATGGCTATGGCTGTGCGGGCGCGAGTGCGGTGTGTTATGGTCTGGCATGCCAGGAGTTAGAGGCAGGAGATAGCGGCTTGCGCTCCTTTGTTTCAGTACAAGGCTCGCTGGCGATGTTTCCCATTTATGCGTTTGGCTCTGAGGAACAGAAGCAACGCTGGCTTCCCGCAATGGCACGTGGTGAGGTGATTGGCTGTTTTGGTTTGACAGAGCCGGATTTTGGCAGTGATGCGGGTGGTATGCAAACCTCTGCGCGCCGTGACGGCGAGAGCTATGTGTTGAATGGCACAAAGATGTGGATCACGAATGGCAGTATTGCTGATCTTGCCGTTATATGGGCCAAAACTGAGGATGGTGTACGTGGCTTTCTGGTCGAACGTGGATCACCAGGCTTTACGAGCAGTAATATTCAGCATAAGCTCTCGTTACGTGCCTCTGTCACCTCTGAATTGCATTTTGAAGATTGCCGGGTCCCAGCAACGCATCTGTTACCTGGCGTGCGTGGTATGCGCGGCCCCCTCTCGTGCTTGAATGAAGCACGCTATGGCATTGCTTGGGGTGCTATGGGTGCTGCTCGTGCCTGCTATGAAGTGGCACTTGACTATGCTAAATCACGTATTCAGTTTAAGCGTCCGATTGCGAGTTTTCAGCTTGTGCAGCAGAAATTGGCGATCATGGCGACCGAACTGGTGAAGGCACAATTACTCGCTCTGCAATTGGGACGCTTAAAAGATGAAGGTTTGTTACATCCCGTACAAGTTTCACTTGCCAAGCGGAATAACGTGCGTGAGGCTCTGAAAACGGCTCGTGAGGCGCGTACTATTCTGGGTGCAAACGGTATTACCCTCGAATATCCGATCAGCCGCCATATGAATAACCTGGAGTCGGTCTTTACCTATGAAGGAACGGATGATGTGCATACCCTCATTATTGGGCAAGCAATCACCGGGTATAGCGCATTTGTGTAAGAAATTATGAGCGAGATTGTCAAACGCTGCCCGATCTGGCTTGCTCTTGCTCTTGTTCCTGCTGATCTGTTTGGGCGTGAAGTGCGCGGGCTTGGCGACGACGTAACCAGAAGAAGGTAATCACTAGCACAAGGAGACTGATCACTACGAAAGCGATTACGCCACTCACTGTGCCAGCCATCCGCTCAATTTGGGTGAAGTTATCGTGGAAAATGCGTCCAGCAACATAACCTAATGTTCCGTAGAGGATAGACCAGAGAATACCGCCAGCAGCATTATAGAGCAGAAATGTGCGCCAATGCATGTGATTGACACCTGCGAAGAAGGCGGCCCAGAGGCGCAGTATCGTAGTGAAACGTCCAAAGAAGACCGTTTTATCGCCGTGTTGGGCAAAAAAACGGTCTGCGCTTGCTAAATGTGCAGGCTTGATAAAGAGATACCGTCCAAAGCGTTCGAGGAGGCGGCGCCCACCTACTCGTCCAATCGTATAGCCAATATTATCGCCGAGGATTGCTCCTAGCGCGGCACTGGCAATCACCAGCGGAATTTGTAGCTGATGACTGGTGGCGGCATAGAATGACGCGAGGAGCAACATGGTTTCGCCGGGGAAGGGCACGCCCATGCTTTCGATCATCACAAAAAATGTGATGGCCGGATAACCGCCCAGTGCGAGAGACTGCTCTAATAAATGGAGCGAGAATGTCGCTGTTGGTGTCAGATGTGAGGTTAGATAGGTGACAAACTGTGTGAACGACTGAAACCAGGCGCGAAAGAAATCAAACAGCCATACCATAAAAACTCCATGAGATGCGCGATATTTTGCGATGCATGTGGGTGCGGAGGTTGCTCCATCACATTGTTATTGTATATAGTATGTACGCCAGGAAACTGTTAAGGTTGCGTTGGGCAGAGCAACGCGTACTGTGTGCATACAGAGCAGATAACCGCAGTTGCCGATAGAGGATGTGGTTGTCGGCTCTGTATGCAGTGCAAAGCCTTATTTGCAGGTTGGTTGTCCTGGCCCCAGACTATCGCCGTAGCTCGTGATCTTCCACGTATTCGCATTGGTATCTTCTTGCATGCTTAAACGTAGCTGGTAGGGTGTAGAGCCTGTTTTGCTGCGCGTCACATTATAAAGATAACTCTGGCTCGTGTCCTGCGTATTGGCACTATTAGGAACCTCGCTATAGTTTGTAATCATGCCAAAGCAGCGATCATTGTTCGCCGCCGTTGTCTGGAAATCCTGCTGCGAGTGTTGCAAGGTGATACTTGGGCCGAGGTAACTATATGCCTGCGCATAGTTAGGATGTGGACCTGAGAGAGCTGCCAGGAAGTCGTTCGCAGTTTTAGCCGCATTCGCACCGACACTGATGCTATTAAAATAATTGAAGGCGATGTAGCTGACAGTGCAGGCAAGAAGAGCGCAAATCAGCAGACCAGTACCGATCAGTAGGAATGTGCGTCGTGTACGCTTGGGTGCTGGTGACTCTGGTTTTGGACGAGCAACGCGCTGCATTGGCGGCGGTTGATCAATCCGTGCCATCCCGGGCGGGCGTTGAGGGATGGCATGCGATTTGCCGGTGCCGTTCCCATTGAGAGCGGCACGATGACGCGTCGAAGGTGTTTCCCAGGGATTATCGCCTTGATCGAATTGTCCTGGCATGCTGAAAATCTCCTCCAGTAAAGAGTCGTGGAATGAAACTGTCTTGTCTGCTATTGTACATCAAGCAAAATTGCGCCTGCCAGGTGAGCATGGGCGCGCATCAGTTGCGCGTGCGCTTTTTTACTCTGTGTGCGTGTTGTGCGACCCGCGACGATGAACAGGAATGTCTGCTCGACGAGTGAGGCCAGGAGCGATGCTTCTGTGCCAGCCAGTACGGGTGTGCTGTGTAACACGATGAGGCCAGACTGCCCCTCACTTTCAAGTGTGTGTGTTAGTCCGTTAAGTACATTTTGCAGACGCAACGTTGAGAAGAGCAAGGAATTTCCCTGTACCTGGGCAACCGCCTGGCCTGCACTGAGTAGACGCAAACCAGGCACAAATGTCTGGTTGAGTGCTGCTTTCACCTGCGTGAAAGAAAACGTCTCGGCGGCTAGAAGATCGCTCAAGCCAGTACTATCATGTATGCCGAAACGTTGATGCAAGCTAGATGTGCCCCAATAGGCATCGACCAGGATTGTCGGCGTGCCACTTTGAGCCGCAGCTATCGCGATATTGGCGGCTGCGCTAGTCTGTGCTGGCCCATCGGTAGGCGTGACCACAAGAATCGTTTGTTGTCGATTTTTGTCGCTCTCCCAATTCAAGCGAATATTAGTATATACACTATGATAAGCTCTACTATAAGCTGAATGTGCATCATAATCAGTGAGCAGTGCGACCTGCTCTTGAGAAGGTATAGCCACGAAAAGCTCCTCTAATATGTTCTACTGTTCATAACCTGCTTTATACAAGCTATTAGACACTGTGATGTAT
>DAICZM010000230.1 GCA_027311145.1 Ktedonobacterales bacterium | reverse complement strand
CCATTATCGGTCCAGTAACCTCAACATCCTGCTCCAACACAGGTGTGCTGTAGACCAGCACATCGGCACGTGCCTCTATCTGCCGCTGATCGAACGGCCCACCGGGGAACTCCGGCGTCATCAGGAGTGCCCCCCCACGCGTCACAACAGGATTGGTCGGATCATAGTCATACTGGTCGCCCGGCTCACTTTCTGGCGGCGTTGGGCTAAGCAGGCCATCGCCATGCAGTGTATGGGCCTGCCCATTGCTATGCAGGTAATAACGTGTTTCAACGGCACGTGCCAGCGGCCATGCCTGTTCGTCGCGCCAGATATTGGCCCCCATGACAAAGAGTTTGATCGGGGCTTCGCTCAGAATACCTGTCTCCTGACCTTTCAAGAACTGGTTGAACCAACGTACTTGCAGACTCATAATATCAATCTGGAGATCAATCAGAGCAGCACTGGCCCCAAAGCCAAAATTCTGTTCACCTATCGGGTTATTGGTCCCGCCATGCGTCCAGGGACCAATCAAGAGCTTGCTCTGACGTGCGGTGGCGGTTGCGCCCCGTGTGCGCATCAAGGTGAAATTGTCGATGGTATCCTTCAAAAAGATATCATACCAACCACCAATGTTATAGGTCGGCACATTTACCTGATCGTGCTTCCCTTGAATTGTCATATAAGACACATAATCGCGGTCCATATGATGCTCGAAGGTTTCAAAGAAAGCGGGAGCGATAGCGTGCCGTTGGAGGGGAGCAAAATCTTTGAGTGGGAGTGACCAGTAGCCCTGTGTGCCTAGCGCATCGATCTCTTTCACGAGCATATAAAAGGCCCGCCCCAGTTCACGCGGGTCAGGGTTGCCTTGGTAACGACGTGCGAGGACATCCAAACCCATTGACATCTGCCAACTGGCCGAGGTTCCCAATTCTAAGGCACCACCACGAAAAATGACACCATTGAGCGGGTCATTCCAGGTGATAAAAGGGACCATCGCTTTCAGGGCTGGCGGCTGATGCACCGCCGCTGACCACTGCGTAAAGCCAAAATAGGATGCGCCATACATACCGATATTGCCATCGCTGTACGGCAACTGTGCGGCCCACTCGACCGTATCAACGCCATCGAAAGCTTCATGACGAAATGGGTCCCATGCACCTTCTGAGGCGAAACGCCCACGTGTATCCTGCACAATTACAACAAAACCGCGCCGTGCTACCTGCACAGGGTCTAGTATCGAACTGCCTACAGGAAAATCCTTTCCATAAGGTAGACGGGTTAGCAAGATCGGCCAGCGTCCCTCACCAACGGGACGGTAAATGTTGGCGCGCAGCGTCACACCGTCGCGCATAGTCGCCGCAACGTCAAAATCTACAGTGATTTCTTGGCCCATAGTATTTCCTAGCTCCTCTATTAATGGGGAATACTTACAGCACATGTTTGCTGATCTGATACGGCATATCATACAACCTAACAATGGTTGGTCGCTAGTCTAGCAGCCACAAAAAAATTCTGTTTGTGACACACAATCACAAACAGAATTTTTCCGCGTTTATCCGCTACGCAAGCGCATCAATCACTTCGCGCGCACGCCCCAGCGCATCACGACGCACATAATAGTATGCCCATAATCCCTTCTTACGACAATCAACCAGTCCTGCATCACGCAAAATGCGCAGATGATGCGAAATAGTCGGCTGTTCAAGGGTAAAGCTCTCAACGATCTCAAATACACACACTTCGCCTTCGTAGCGACTAAGCAAGCTCAAAATACGTAGACGGGTCGGGTCGGCCAGAGCCTTGAGCAAGCGAGCCTGCATAACAGCTTCTTCTTCGTTGAGCGCAGGTGTAAATTTAGGAGCAGTACTCACCGCTGTCCCCGCGCTGGCGGCGATGCGCCCCAGCACATTGAGATGACTCGATGAACCCACTGTAGCACTTGAGGTCGTAACTGAGGCCGATGCGGCCCGCAGAATTTGTTTCTGATGCATAAAGATTTTCTCCTCCTTCCATCCTCCCAACCGGATGTTCTACCTGACTAGCAGAAAACGTAACCGCTTATCTCCATTATACTTAGACATGCAAATTTAAAATTGGAAACCTCGACCACGACGAGCAAAAAAAAGAGCGCTGCGCATTTTTAGTACACATCGCTCTTTTGCCAACGCTGCTATTTTTTCTCTTCGGGCCGCAATTGTAGATGTAGCTCACGTAACTGCTTGTTATCAACCACTGAGGGTGCGCCCATCAGAAGGTCTAGCGCGCTCTGCGTCTTGGGGAAGGCGATCACCTGGCGAATGTTATCCTCATCAGCCAGCAACATAATCAGGCGGTCAATGCCTAGCGCGATGCCTCCATGCGGAGGCGCGCCATACTCAAAGGCTTCGAGCATATGGCCAAACTGCTCTTTGATCTGCTCATCGCTCATATTCATGAGGGCAAAGACTTTATGCTGCAATTCAGCAATATTGATACGCACGCTGCCGCCACCAATTTCATAGCCATTACAGATAATATCATACTGCTTAGCACGGATATTGAGCGGTTCGCTATCCAGGCGGCTGATATGCGCTTCATCCATACCAGAGAAAGGATTATGCTCAGCATCGTAGCGTTGCAACTCTTCATCATAGTGGAAGAGCGGAAAATCGACAACCCAGCCAAGAGCCAGTTCCTGTGGATCAATCAGTTGGAGACGCTCTGCCAGCTTGACACGGAGACGATATAAGACATCGTTGCAGACTTTCGCGCTATCTGCTACAAAGAGCAACAAGTCGCCAGGCTGTCCTGCAAGTCGCGTAATAATTGCCTGGACCTCATCAGGCGACATAAACTTAACAAGTGGAGACTTGACCTCACCGTGCGCATTAATCGCTAACGAGACCAATCCTTTTGCTCCCAACACACGCGCAAAATCGGTTACTTCTTCAACTTCTTTGCGCGTATAGCCGGCTGCCCCTGGAACACGCAGACCTTTCACGATGCCTTCAGCCGCCAGAGCATGTTTGAAAACACCAAAACTGCCAGCAGCGGCCAGATCGGTGATGTCAATCAGCGGTAAATCGAAGCGCAGGTCTGGATGGTCCGTTCCATAGCCTGCCATCGCATCTTTATAGCTGATACGTGGGAAAGGACGGGTTTTGATCCGTTTTGTCGTTGTTTTTTCGATTAAGAAGATGAGCATATTTTCAATCAATGACATAACATCTTCTTCCGCGACAAAGGCCATCTCCACATCCAACTGTGTAAATTCAGGCTGGCGATCTGAACGCTGGTCTTCGTCACGAAAACAGCGTGCAATTTGGAAGTAGCGATCCATGCCACCCACCATCAAAAGCTGTTTCAGTTGCTGCGGCGATTGTGGCAAGGCATAAAACTCACCCGCATAAAGGCGGCTCGGAACCAAGTAGTCCCTTGCACCTTCCGGCGTACTCTTCATCAGAATTGGTGTCTCAATCTCTAAAAAGCCGCGTTCGTCCAGATAGTCACGCATAGCCTTGACAACGCGATGGCGCAAGATGATATTATCACGCAATTGGGGACGGCGTAGGTCCAGATAGCGATATTTCAGGCGCAGCGATTCGTCAACTTGGGCGGCTTCATGGCTGATAGGAAAGGGCGTGGTGCGCGAAGGGTTCAAAATAACGATCTGGCTTGCCACTACTTCGATCGCCCCCGTGCTGAGATGAGGATTCTCAGTTCCGGCTAAACGATGCACAACCGTACCACTAACCTGCACCACATATTCGGAACGCAACTCAGAGGCGAGGCGATGTGCCTCGGCTGAACGCTCAGGATCACAAATCACCTGTGTCAGGCCATACCGATCACGCATATCTAGAAATATTAAACCGCCATGGTCGCGCCGCCGATTGATCCAACCGGATAGCGTTACCGATTGTCCCACATTGCCTTCACCGAGTTCGCCGCAAGTATGTGTTCGATAATGTACCTCAAAAACCACGTTGGTATGCTCCTTTAGTTGTCATGAAATTTTCTATGCACAGGGGGAAACATTGCTCTCACTATTGTGCCACGTCTGTCTAGTCTTTAGGGAGCAGGAGTACACGTATCTTGAGCATTCACATCAAGCCCAATAAAGCTCTGTACGACGCCATTTTGGTTTGTTTCGGTCAACAGGTAAAGTTGCACTTTCAGCGGATCGGCAACCACACTGACCACCTGCGTGAGCAAGGCGACGGCGGCATATTGCTGCATTAATTGCATCGTCACTTGGTTGCTGGCACTGGCAACACCTCCGCCAGGGGCATTTGTTGCTATCGCGCCCAGCGTTGGTGTGGGCGATAGAGCAGAAACAGGTAGAGCAGACGCAATCACTTGCAAATCGAGTACACGATGATAAAACAGATCAACCACATAGAGATGGGGAATCTTATTGACAGAGCCAGCAATCAAAAGTGGTGCGTGTGACAAGGTCAAGAAAACAGATGCTGGCCCTGTCACCAGTGGCACAGGTGTCGCAGCGGTAAAGGTCTGCGCACTCGCAGCAAGAGGAGTTGGAATAGGATGATTGACAACGACGCTGACGCCTGTCTGACTGCCACTCATTAAACTTTGCACAGAGCCGTTGTTATAGGCCAGAAAAAGTTGGTGGTTGGGAAAGGCTGCCACACTAACGATATCGCTGGAAATGGAGATTTTTGTGGGTTGCCCTTGTATCATCAGTTTGTTATCCGCCGTGACTGTGTAGCTCTGGATAAACGCCTGATTTTGGGCGGCGGCTGTCGCTGAGGTCAACACCACATAGACATCGGCCCCCCAGGCAGTGATAAAGGCCGGCGTACTATTCGCTTGTGTTTGGTTCAGCACAATACTGTTAGCATTCGTATCCTGCAATAGGCCCTGTTGATTAGGTAGCAATAAATGCACGCTATAGGCATTCTTTTGCATCACCAACGCCAGAATACGTGAGCCATCGCTATTGATCTTGAGAACACCGGGCAAGATGGTCAGCGGGTTTACCAGATTTTGCGTGCTATTGATCTGATACAAGAAGCCATCGTCGCCCAAACCATAGAGAAAAACATTATTTTTCTGGTCTGTCACTGCCGCAAGCGTATTCGCGTGCGTATTGGTGTTGCCAGTGTTCAGCGGCACACTACTTGTCGTCGTGCAGGGCAGAGCCACGATGTTTGATTGTGTATTGTAGCTTGTAATCGCGGTTTTCGTCACTGTCACCAGCGTACTACGCAGAGTGGTGACCTGCTGGCTCTGTGCAGAGGTCTGTATGCCTGCAAGGATCTTTTTGGCCGCCGCCAGTTTGCTGAGTGCATCCCCAGGATTAGTAATATCCTCACGTTGAGCCTGCGTGAGCAACGTGCTGGCATTATTGAGCATTGTATCGACAGAGGAGGTATTCCCCTGTGATACTACATAGTAATAACCCGCTGCGCCCAATAGAAGCACCACCAGGAGTACCAGGAGAGGGTAAAACAGAAAGCCGCGTTTGCGTTGCCGACTAGCGACACGAACAGATAAGGGGGAGCCGTTTTCTGGCATCCCCAGTGGACCAGTTGAGCGATTCAATGGAGAGGTATTGACACGCCCTTGCCCCTCTTCGGGACGCATCGGCAAGCCAAGCACCGCTCCTGCAAATCCCATCGGCATTGTCTCTTCGTCAGCAACATCTCGCCTGGCCCCCATTGCCCTACCACTTTGCCGTAGCGTCGGGGGTTCCCAACCCACCTCTTGCACACGCGCAACAATGACCGTGATGTTATCCAAACCACCATTCTCGTTAGCCCGCTCTACAAGATGATATACACTTTCTTGCGGCTGATACTGGCTCACGATTGTACGCAAATCATCATCACTAATAAGACCGGAGAGGCCATCGCTACACAGAATAATGAAATCGCCCTCTTCTAGCTGCTCAACAAAAATATCGACTTCAACTTCTGGCTGCGTGCCCAGACTACGTGTAATCACATTACGTTGTGCATGTGAGCGCGCTTGCTCTTCTGTCAGGAAACCGGCGCGCACCTGTTCTGCTACCCAAGAATGGTCTTGTGAGACCTGACGCACTTGCCCATTGTGCATCATATAGGCGCGACTGTCGCCCACATTGGTAATATAGGCGGTCCCTCCCCGTAAAACAGCCGTCACGCAGGTTGTTCCCATTCCACTGCGCAGCATGTTTTCCGCAGCACGCTGATAAATTAATGTATTGGCACGCTTAACAGACTGGACTAACGAAGTGGCGACATCTTCACTATCATCAAGATAGTAAACCTTGCTAACGGTATCAACTGCTATTTCACTTGCTACCTCACCTGCCGCATGTCCCCCCATACCATCAGCAACAATAAATAACGCCCCCTTCTTTGCCATCACTACCGGATCCTTCGGTATGACGTATGCCATGTTATCTTCATTATGGGGACGTTTGCGCCCAACGTCTGTCAGTTGTGCTGGATCGAGCCGGAGTTGCTTGGACAACACGAACCTCTCCCGTACTTGTGAGTTTAGTCGATCTCGACTGATGTGCTGCACACACTATGCATTGCTGGATCTTTAGGCTATAATACACCGACGCTGAGAAAAACGCAACGCGCTGGTTCTTTTGCGCGTGCATTGCCCTTGTATCTAGCAATTACTATTGCTCATGAGTATACTCTTTCATATCCCAGCATGCAAGATATAGTACTTGCCGTTTTTACGTCCGAGGATAAATACATGGACGACTTTCTATCTTTCACGCAGGAAACTATCGTTCTTTACCTGCACACCCACCTTGCCTCCATACAGTCAACTTTTACACAGTTTGCCCATGCCTTTCTCCATGCCACCCATCAGCACACAACCCATGCTATACAGACGCTCCTGCAACAACATGGTCTCTCTACCCATAACATACCAAACGCCACTGATTGTCTTGCCTTTGAAACGCAAGCCACTTCTACGCAACCATTACTCCTCTATACACCCTACCAAGCATCCGCACCCACAGTAGAGCATGCTCGCACAATCTTTGTGACACTGATGGCTCTTCGCATATATCAACACCTTTTCCCACAACTACCGTTTCACGTCCGTTGGCTCCTCGATGGCGCGGGAATACACGATGACTTGCATCTGCAATACCTCGCCCAACAGCAACCACACTTGTTTCAGGCGAGCGGTTGTCTCTGGGATGCAACTGGTCAGATAGGCATCGAGGCGACACAGCTTCCGCTGCTTGCCCTCGGCTGCAAGGGCCTCCTACGCATCTCTCTCACCGCCCATACCGCCAATGCCGCGCTACCTCTGATGCAAAGCGCACTGGTACCCGACGCGCTCTGGCGTCTCACCTGGGCCTTAAATAGTATTAAAAATCGTCACGAAGAGATGCTCATTGACGGTTTCTATGATTTGATCCAGTCGGGAAGCGATGCCGAATCCGCATCGCTATATCGTCTGCCCAATACTGCTCCCAGACTTGCTCAGCAATGGGGCCTGCCGCAACTATTATTGGGCCTGCATGGC
>DAICZM010000022.1 GCA_027311145.1 Ktedonobacterales bacterium | reverse complement strand
CGTCTCGGCCGACAGGTCGTTGGTGCCGATGCTGATAAAGTCGGCTGCGGAAGCGATGGACGCGATCGCTTCGACGCCAGCCGGCGACTCGATCATCGCCCCGACCATCAATTGCGTGTTGGTGGCATGACAGATAGCGGCAATCTCCAAAGCATCTACAATACCGCTTTTCATCAGCTTAATGTTAATTCCATGTACAGCACCCATCGCAATCAGACGGGCAACGCTGGCGGGACTGGATGCGCTCTCGTCGGCGAAGATGGGAACCTTGCTATGCTGCGTGACATAGCGCAAGCCCTCGTAATCCTCTTTATATACGGGCTGTTCGAGCATCAACGGGCGGATATCGCGATCATCCAGGGCTTCCAGGCAGAGCAGAGCCTCGCTCGGCGTATAGCCCTGATTGGCATCCAGCGTGATGGGTAGACCAGGAGCGGCCTCGCGAATGGCCTCGACGCGCTCGACATCCTCGCGCAAATCGCCACCGACTTTGATTTTAATGCTATTGACGCCGCGCAAGACGATATCCTGCGCCAGTTGGTAGGCATGTTCAGGAGCAACTAGCGGAATGCTGATATCGGTCTCGACCGACGTGCCAGCACCGCCAAAGAAGGTCCAGAGCGGGATACCATAGGAGCGCGTCAGGGCGTCGAGTAGGGCGATCTCCATACCCGCGCACACGGTAGACTGTGCGTAATAGACGCTTTTGATGAGTTTGGAGAGCGTGCGCCAGTGCGCGGCATCGCGCCCTTGCAGCAACGCGGCACAGGCTTGTGCCGCCGCCAGAGCCGTCTCCTGCGACTCGCCCGTGCTGGGTGGAAAGGGCGCGCACTCGCCATAACCCACGCTGCCATCCTTGAGCGTGATGGTGATCAGCACGTTGCGCGCCGCCGTGACGCTGCCCGTCGCAATCGTGAACGGCTCCAACAAGGGAATGTCGAGCGGCTCCACGCTCACGTGTTGAATGATTGTGCCAGAACTAGCCATATCTGCCTCGTATTTCTATTACATTTCCGCGTCGGCGTCGGAGATTTGGTACAGTTCGTCGAGGGTTTGTGTACGCGCCTTTTCGATGCGCGCGATGCGCTTTTGGAACTGCATCGTCGCGTAGGCCATATATTCCTCTACTCTTATGCCAAAAGGACGCTCGGCCTCAGAGGTGGGGTCCTCGTCTGTCTCCTGCACGACACCAAGAGCCAGCGGTAACAGTTCGCTCATGCGCGCCTCGACAACCGACCAGAGGTCTTTATCTTGCGCGACCAGACGCGAGATGAGGAAGACACCGTAGGCAATGTGGCGTGACTCGTCGCGTTTGAGATTGTTGATCCCCTGCCGCAGACCCGGCATGATATTGTTGCGCTCAAGCATGTTGAAGTAGCCATAATAGCCCGTTTCTGCCAGCACACCCTCGACAATCATATTATAGGTCACGGAAGCGCGCACGAGTGCGGCGGGCGAACGATCAGTCAGCAGGGCGTACATGGTTTGCGGCAATTCTTCATAGAAGAGCTTGCGATAGCTGGGCGAATGGAGATGATGCAAATCACCGCGCTCCTGCGCAACCTCGTCGAGGAAGCGGCGGAAAAATTCTGTATGTTTGGCCTCTTCCCACAGGAAGGTCGTCAAAAACATCTCTTCCTCGATATGCCCATCCTGCGCAATCGCCATCATCAACGGCAGCAGATCGAGCGTGACGCTTTCTTCGCCGGATTGGAATAACGCGGTTTGCAGCAACAAGGTCTGTTGTTCCTCTGGCGTGCAGCGCAGCCAATCCGCGCGATCTTGCGTGAAATCGATGCTACGAGGGTCCCAGATACCAAGCCGTTTTGCCTTGTGGTAAAGACGCATGGGGAGAATATCGTGCCGTAGTCCGCGTGGACTGGTAGTAGCGAAAGATGTATGGATGATTTGCGTCATAGCTGCTCCATCCTTTCTGCCTGTTCAAACAGGGCAGCGAGATGATCATTTAGCGTATATACCTCTTCGTATGCTCTAAGCGCATCTCCATATTACCACATCATTCTGACGGTTTGTCGCTGTTTTATCACTCACAACGATTTCTCATTTCCTTCTTCTCCACAGACACACTCATCCACTAGCCTATACAGTTTCTCTTGCATTGCACGTAATTGCCGTCTTTTTTCAGCAGAAAAAACCTTGTTGTTCCAACTAAGCTGAGGGATAAGACTCAAAAGCCAGACGGCATGACGTGGCAGCATCGTTCGCTCACGCCATACATCACGCAAGACAGCAAGTGCCTGCATTAGCTCCTCAAAGGCTAAGTGATCAATTGGCCCAAAACCATCAAAGTACAGTGAAATACCAAAACTCTTCCAACTACTGAGATGAATTGTGAGATCGTGCATCAGCCACGCTGGTGATATCTCTGGTTCTACACCTTCACGGACCATATCATGCAACCGTGTGAAAAGTATTGCCTGGAGATGATAGAGTGACAATATCTGCTCTGGCAAGGGATGTGGACGTTCATATGGCACATTCATCTCTTGAAGAGCATGCTGGACAAGCGCATCTAGCCGCTGAATGGCGCGCCAGATAAGACAAACCTGCCACTTTGGAAGTATCTGTTTCCCTTGCAAGGAATCATGTATCACAGTAATCGCAACTTTAATCTGTTGTAGTTCCCGAATATGTGCAAACTGTTCAATGGGCGAAGAGGGTAATAGCCGTAGATGGATTTGCCGCCCCTGCTCAAGTTGGCTCAGTAATCCATCATTTTGTTGAAAATGCTCTCTCAATATGTCCCATGCATCCATCTCAGAAATAAGCGCATGTTGTTCCTCCACAGTATACTCCTCTTTTTATTCAGAAAGAACATCTTCTATCGCTTTCATAAGTTGTTGTTTCATCTGGCTTACCTGCGGACGATTGCCTTCAGAACGTGTAACCTCAGACCATGAAAGCAGTCAGGCATTGAACAGAGCATAACTTAAACGTTTGGGTATCTCTTGCTGTCCACTAAATACGAGCTTAAGTTGTTCTAAGCGGTGAAGAAGATGCTGAAAGTGCAGTTGATCTGTACATCCTGCACATAAGGCTTTTCCGAAAGAGGGGCCACCAACAAGATGTCGGCGTAACACATCAATGGCATCCTCCTCGCTCATTGTAGAGAGAGGAGTCGTCAACAAATCTTGCATATGTATCGCGAGCAGTGACCACACCGCACACAATTCCTGTTCTCTTGTTGGCTGCAAGTTTATGGCCTGCTCAAGACGTGAGAAAACACTCCACAACAGGTAAATCTCTCGTCTGGGAAGCGCGCGCCGATTTTTCCAAAATTCCCGCAGAAGACGCAATGTGCGTTCCACATCATCAATAGCCTGCATGCTGATTTCCTTACCCAACTCTACCTGGGCAAGCAATCCGTTTTCATGTGAAAAGTGATACATCAGGCACTCATATACACCTTTTTCCTGATCATCCATATACTTCTCCCGCTCTCTATGCTAGACTTCTATTATCTACTATGCTGATATGCAAAAGTAAAGGGTATAAATAGAGTATGGCATCATTATCAAATCAACAACGCCAGCAAATCAGACAAGAATATGGAACGCTTTATATGGAACGCTTTATATGGAACGCTTTATAAAGCATTGGTTCGACTTTTTGCAGAGGATGATCCCATGGGGCTTATTCGTGCGGGCGCACCAGACGATGAGTATAATTTAGAAGTAGACACTATTTTATCGCGACTACATGAAGCCTCTTCCCCAAATGCATTGGGACACATCATCTATGAAACATTTGTCGCATATTTTGACTCTGCCTTTACATCACCCAACACGCCTCCTTCTGAACGTACAAGAAAACGGTTCGCCACATTAGGAGAAAAAGTCTGGGCAAGTTGGAAGGATTGGGAACGAGAAACGCATACAGAAAAGTAAAGATGAAAACAGAGGGATACGCTTTTATGCTGATTTTACTGCTGAGGAATATGTGTCTTGTTTTCACCCGTAGAATTGACATGCTCCTTGCTCTGCTCCACATGGTGCTCAAAATTGAGCAACGCAATAATTATACCTTCGCCAATTGTCTTGCCGTTTTTCAGCAAAAACGGTTTGCCAGGATATAGACGCCCAAGAAGAGCTTCAGGATGATACGGGAAAGAGAGAAAGACACGCGCGGTTTCACCTGGGTAAAGTATCTCTCGATCTGGCAAGTCATAACGAGCTATCCAGCGTATCCCATCGATAAAGAAGTGCTCATGTATACTCCCTGAGCGCAGCCAATAGACATGACTACCGTCTTCAGGTGTGAATAATGTTAACTCCACTTCAGTATCATATTCTCTCTGCTCTGTACTCAACATATTCATAAACCAACAACTTTTCTCTTGTTTACATTGTCGCTCTCAGCTTCCTCTATTGGATCTGAATGATACTGATCCGTAAATCCAGATTCACATTAATTATTGCCTATTTCTTACTTTCTGCCACTATCTATAGTCGACCAGACTCGCACCGTCCCTAGTCCATCCGCCGAGGCAATCATGCTCCCGTCGGGCGACCAACTTAAAGAACGGACCCACCATTGCGTGTAATGCCCCCGATATGTATAGATCGTCTCTCCTGTATGTGCATCCCATAATTGAACTGTAGTATCGTCACTACCTGATGCAATAAATTTTCCATTGGGAGACCATCGGGCAACATGCACCTTTCCCTTCTCGCCACTATGCCCCTGGTAACAAACAAGTTGTTCCATATCCTCTACATCCCATACCTGCACAGTACAATCATCACTCGCTGAAACAATTGATTGCCCATCGGGCGACCAATCCAACGATAACACTGTGCCTGTATGCTTTCTATATGATGTACTTATCAGATCTGCAGACAGATCCCAGAGATACACTTCGTCAGTGATACTTCCACTAGATGCGAGAAATCGCCCATCTGGCGACCATGCTACAGCCAAGACTGCATCTGGATGATCTTTATATTCTCCACGAGACTGTCCTGTCGTTGCTTCCCATATAGAGATCGTATGGTCATAACTTCCTGAAGCAATCAATTCCCCATTGGGGGACCAACAAAGACATGCTATCTCTTCCAAATGTTGTTCATAGGTGTACACCAGTTGTCCATTCTCTGCAGCAAATACTCTGACACAACCATCATCATGTCCAGAGGCAAGAAAGCTTCCATCAGGCGACCACTCAAGGGCAGAGACATTGCACAACGTGTTTTTGTATTGCCAGTATTCTTCTCCGCTCAAAGCTTGCCACACATGTATCATCCCATCTGTACCACCAGAGGCAATTTGCTCGCCGTGTGGGGACCACGCGACCGCATGGAGATGGGTGCCAGATGCGTGCCTGCGATAGACAGATATTTCAGAACCAAAACTCATTGTCGCCTCTTTCCTTTAGATGCCTGCAAAGAACATTTGCAGGCATCCATAAAAACTATCTGACTCTTAACGAAAGTATCCTCGGCCTCCTGGAATAGTAAGTTGGTCTAATTGGGAATTACTCCATCTATTTCTAAAATATGATGAAGCATAGTCCATAGCGGCAGCATTTTCATCACCATTGAGTCCAGCTGTTGTTAAGGTGTCAGAAGCAATAGCAGAGGCCGTATCAAATGAAACCGTTGTTACACCAAAGAAATCCCGCATAAAGCGCAATCCAGAAGCCATACTACGTTGAAAGAGATTTGCGCTGTCATGTGGAGTACCTGGCCATCCACTTCCTCCCAGCAACAGTATTGCTGGAGCATCATCACGAGAATAATTTGGTAGGTCGCGCATCATAGCATCTTGATAGATATGATGCGCCTGATAACCAACACTATCATCTGTAATTCCAAGTACCCTGGCTGTGTTGGCAAGCTCTCGATATGGCCCAAGTAAAAACCTTCCTCCTGATGTTATAGAACACGCATTATGTACTACCCACTGACCGGCACCGACCGTGAATGTGTGGTCGTGCGCCACCTCCAGGTTGTACATGATCCGTGTCCCAGGCACACGTACCCAGCCAGTAATGATACCCACGCGCCCATCGGCACGCAAGATATTCATCCCTTGCTTGAGTTGCCCAACGGCGGTAAAACCTCGTTCCAAGGTGAAGAAGGGATGCTTCTGGTTCGTGTGCAGTGTCTCACGCGTCCAGGTAACCTGCGTGCTATGCGGTGCATGTATCGGCGTACTGATCGTTAGATCAACCAAATCACTATCGGGGTGAATCCACACGTGCAAGATAGGTTCGGTTTCCATACGCCGCGTCTTTGGATTATAGGCTAAGACGCTCTGCCCTACCTGTAACGTGCCAATAGCTTGTTTGCCCTGCGCAGTGGTGACCTGTGTTGTCGGCGTAAAGCTACATGAACCCTCTACCGCACTTGCAATCTTGCCGAGGACTTTGCCGCCCATGCCTTCAAGGAGCGAGCCTGCTCCTTCCATGACCCCACCAGTAATGGCACCCGACACGACTGCTTCGCCTACGCCATCCATCAGCGGCTTGCCGGAGAGCGCGTTGCCTGCCATCTGCCCCACGCCGTTGGCAAGGGCTCCCACCGCCACTTTCGCCACTGGTCCCGCTTCTGGTCCCACCAAACCAGAAACCGCTCCTGAAACCGCTCCCACCACCGCCGATTGCAGCACTTCTCCTGGCGTCGTTGGTTTGCCCGCGATGGCGTTGCCGATCACCGTCATGCCCACGTTGACTGCCGCGCCAATCACTGCCCCGATGAGCATCGTACACAGCGGCCAGCAGTGCCCGCCTGGGTCAGTGCGCGTTACCGGGTTGTCACCCACGTAGGCATATCCACGTTACGACAGGTCATATCACCAATTTGGTCATAATTGGCATACTTGTTAGGCAGATTGCCCCGCAGCGCAAAACACGCTATAATGGCACCACATAAATGATATGTTAGCCGCTGCAAGGTTGCCAGAGATGAACGATAAAATTCAATCCGTCCTGAACTCGCTCCCGCACAAGCCGGGCATCTACCTGATGAAGGATGCCCAGGGCACCATTATCTACGTCGGCAAGGCCATCTCGCTCTATAATCGCGTGCGCTCCTACTTTCAAGAATCGACCGACCTCAGTCCCAAGAACCGCAGCATGGTGGCGAAGATTGAAGATATCGAATTTCTCGTCGTGCGCAATGAGGTCGAGGCGCTTGTGCTTGAAAGCAACTATATCAAGCAGTATCGCCCGAAATATAATGTCCTGCTGCGCGACGATAAGAGCTATCCCTACATCAAAGTCTCGCTCAGCGAGGATTTTCCGCGCGTCTACCGCGTGCGCAGTTATCAGCGCGACGGCAACCGCTACTTTGGCCCCTATACCAACTCCGGCGCGGTTGATGCCACGCTCGACCTGCTCAACAAACTTTTCGCCTTCCGCACCTGTCGCTACGACGCCAGTTCATGGGCTATCCCACGTGGCGCGAGCGAAGCGCCGTCAGGTTGGAAACAGAAACTACTGGCGCGTCCCTGCACGCAATACTTCATTCATCGTTGTGTCGCGCCCTGCGTTGCCTACGCCACGCGTGAAGAGTACGACGCCGTTATCAAACAGGTTATTCTTTTTCTGGAAGGCAAACATGACGAGGTACTCAAAGAGCTTCAGGAAAAGATGGAGCATGCCGCAGAGGAACTGAATTTCGAGGAGGCGGCGCGCATCCGTGACCGCATCAAGGCTGTCGAGAGCATTCTGGAGAAGCAGCGCATCATCAACACGGAAGGCCAGGACGATCAGGATGTTATCGCGCTCGCCAGCGGAGACGATGAGACGTGCGCGCAAGTCTTCTTTTTCCGCAACGGCAAACTGGTCGGGCGCGAATACTTTATCCTGCAAGGCACACGCGAAAGCACGCAGGGCGAGATCATGGCCTCGTTCATGCAGCAATTCTATGAAAACTCGCTCCATGTGCCAGCCGAGATCGTTGTCGAGGCTGAACCAGATGATCGCGCCGTGCTGCAAAGCTGGCTCAAAGAGCGACGCAAAACGATGATCGCCGCGCAGGGCAATGCAGCGGTCACGATCAGCATGCCTAAACGTGGCGACAAGGTGCGTCTCGTCGAGATGGTCAAGCAGAACGCGCAAGAGGTACTGGAACAGCAGCGCATTAAGTGGCTCACCGATAGCCAGAAGACGCAAATGGCGTTGGAAGAGCTACAGGAGGCCCTCAATCTGGTCGCACCGCCGCGACGTATCGAGTGTTACGATATCTCGAACACGCAGGGCACCAACTCGGTCGGTGCAATGGTCGTTTTTGAGGGTGGACGACCCAAGAATAGCGAGTATCGCCGTTTCAAGATCAAGACCGTCGAGGGGCCGAACGACTTCGCTAGCCATCAGGAGGTGTTGCGCCGCCGTTTCCGCAGAGCGGCCTTTAAAGATGCGCATGCTGTTCCCACACCTGACCCACCGGACGAAGAGGGTGTGGTAACAACGGAACAGATCGAGGAGAGCGGGGCAGAGATGGCGCACGATTGGACGTTGCCTGACCTCATCATTATCGACGGTGGCAAGGGTCAACTCAGCGCGGCGATGGAAGTCATGCAAGAACTGCACCTGGACATTCCCACCGTCGGTCTGGCAAAAGAGAACGAAGAGATATTCATCCCTGGCTCATCCGAGCCAATCATCCTGCCTCGCACCTCGCAGAGCCTCTACATGGTGCAACGCATCCGTGACGAGGCACACCGCTTTGGCATCACCTATCACCGCAAACTGCGCTCAGACCGTAACTTCAAATCAGCGTTGGACGAGATCCCTGGCATTGGTCCCAAACGCAAACAGGCACTCATGAAGCACTTCGGCTCACTTAAAGCCATCAGTGCCGCCAGCATCGACGAACTGGCCTCCCTGGATGGCATGACACGTGACGCCGCCGAGAAGGTCAAAGAATACATAGGACGCCTGGAATCGTAGCAAAAACATGGTATACTTTACTCATCAGAGTAACCATCAACACAAGGAGAAACCAATGCCCACGATCGAAGAACGATTACAGACCATTGAGCAAGAACACGCCCAACTCAAGAAAACTATCGAACTACAAACTATTGCAATAAGGGCATTAGTCAACAAATCCACACTTGAAAGACTCAACGAGAGATACGACAAATTTTTTGAAGCTCTGATAGCCCACGATGAATTGACTAACCAACAACTCGCCGAACTAAGAGAACAACACATCACTAACATAGAAACAATCCTCGCTCAAATTCTTGCACGCCTCCCCGAAAATCCTAGCCAAAGCTGATTGCTGTCTAACATCGAATGCCTGGAATAAGCCCTATGCTCATGCGTGTTTCTTCTTGAGAAGAGGTCTTTCGCACGGGGATACACCACCATAGGCATTTATGAGAGTGCTAGCAGTCCGCCCATGCGATTGACAGCAAGCAAATTTCGCGCTATAGTGATAAGTAAGGAGTAATAGATGGTACTCCCTAAATCATGATTTTTCTGTAATACGCCTTGAACTTGACTTATCACGGCCTGAACCAGTAAGAGGGATTTGGTAGATGCCAACATACGAGTATCTCTGTCAGACTTGTAGCCACCGTTTTGACGTGTGGCAGAAAATGACCGACGAACCATTGCAGACGTGCCCTGAATGTGGCAACCATATTCGCAGGGTTCTCTATCCAGCCGGCATCGTCTTCAAGGGGTCCGGTTTCTATAAGACCGATCATGGTCATGGTAGCGGCCCTATTGCCAGCAATGGTGAACCCAGTAACGGCAAAAAGGAGCCGAGCGAGACGCCCGTTAGCACCAACAATGCTGAAGGTAGCAAAACAGCCGAGAGTGGCACGTCTCCCACAAAGGCCACGGAAAGCAATTCGTCTAGCACGAGCAAAGTTCCCAGCACGACAGCTGCACAATCATAGATGGTTCGTGCGCTTGATAGGCCGTTTTAACAAAATAATATGGCGATCACGCTGGACGATGTCTGCTATGAGTCATCCCTAATTTTTCTGAAGTGCCAGAGGGAGGAAAGAGCAGGAAAAAGGGGACTAGGCAAAAAGGATCTCGTCGTTTAGACTGTTGAGTATGAAATCAACCAACACCTGAATGAGGAGATCCATTGTTATTATGACAGAAGTATCTGAGACCTTCAAACGCCTGAACGATGATCCCCAAGGAGGCTCGCAGCACCTGCTTTCCCTCCTCGAAGCTTTTCTGATGCCGTTCTTACACGTGTTAGATGAAGCACTGGATAAGCGGCTGGTGCGCACATTTGTGCAATGTTTGGTCGCCATCATTCGTGGTCGCAATAACGCCCAGGTCCTGTGGCTCAGCGAACTGGGCTCGTACCTGGATGGATATGGTGCAGAGGCTTGTAGCGCGGCGGCAGGGACCAAACGCGTCGGGAAATTGCTGCGGTCAGTGAAATGGACCGCTGATCTGATTGAGCAGTATTTGCTAGAAAAAGCGGATGAAGAGGTTCAGAAGCTCAAAGCACTCAAACAGCAGATTTTGTGCATCTGGGATGACAGTGTGGTGGAAAAAGCGGAAAGCGAAAAAGGAGAAGGATTGGGTCCAGTGCTTTCGAGCAAAGCGAAGCGGCGTGGACGGAGCAAACGTGGAGTGATCTTCAATTGGCCCGCGACGCGCCCAGTGCGGGTCATCGGCATGCAATGGACAGCGGCAGTAATTGTGGGGATGCAAGGGCTGCCGCACGTGGCACTGAGTCGCTGGTGGACGACAAAAGGTGTCTTTGCCACGCGTTTGCGAGACGCACAGGAAGAAGCCTTACGCGTCTGTATCAGGAAATGGGGACCGGGAGTGCTCCACGTCTTTGATCGCGGTTATGCCTCAGGATATTGGCTCCTGCTTCTGCTCAAGTATCGCGCGCGTTTTGTGATACGCTGGATCAAAAGGCACGAGTTTTTGACCGGTGCGGGAGAGCGAAAGAAGCTCTGGCAGATTGGACAGGGAAAAAAGTATCGAGCGCATAAAGAACTACGGGATACGAATACAGGACAAAAGATGCCCTGTGATCTCTGGTGGACGGCTCTTCGCCATCCTACATCCGGGCACCAACTGTTTCTCGTAAAAGCACGCGTCAAAAAAGGGGTCATGTATCTGGTTACCAATGAAACGGTTCAAACGGAAGCACAGGCGTGGGAGATCTTTTTCTCCTATCGGCGGCGTTGGCAGATTGAAACGAGTTTTCGTTATGGGAAATGCGAATTGGCACTGGAATGTCCGCGTTTGTGGTCCTTGGAGGCACGTCTCAAGCTGCTCAACATGGTCATGCTCATTTATGCATTTTTGCTTTCCTTGCTCGATCCTGTCCATACCGAACTGATCCAAGCACTCTTGCGTTTCAAATGTCATCGAACTGGAAAGCGGTGCCAGAATACTCCAGCACCGCTCTATCGACTGCGTTGGGCACTGAGTCGTCTTTGGGACGATTACCGCCCTCGGCTGACCTGTTTCATCCCCCCATCAGATGATCCACTCCCCATTGCTTCTTTCATCAATCATCTGGAGCGGATTCAGAAAAATTGGGGATGACTCATATGCCTCTCCAAAACGGTTGGAATGAAGATTGACAGAGCGCTACAGGAATAACGGGCGATAGGATATTTTTGTTAGACGCGCTTTCTTGGCGGCTAGTCGATTTTGAGGACAATTTTGCCAAATTGTGCTGCGTGGTCCATATGTTTGAGTGCAGTTCCTGTTTCTACTAGCGGGAAGACGCGATCTACTATTGGACGCAACTTGCCTTCGCCAAAGAGCGAGAGCATAGCGCGAAAATCAGTGGGCGAACCCATGGTGGACCCATGTATATTCAGTTGTTTCCAGAAGATGCGGCGCACGGCGACTTCTGGGACCACGCCTGTTGTCGAGCCATAAGTGACGATGCGGCCACCAGGACGGGCCGCGTCGAGGGCTATATCGAAAGTTTGCCCACCCGTGCCGTCAATAATCAGGTCTGGCCCTTGTCCATCCGTTGCGTCCTGCACTGCTTTGACCCAATTGGTTGTTTTGTAGTTAAAGCCCCCTTTGGCTCCAAGCGAACGAGCACGGGCGATTTTTTCTTCACTACCGGAGGTTACAAGCACGCGCGCTCCCAGTTGTTGCGCTATCATGAGGGCAAACGTGGCAACGCCACCACCGATGCCTAGGATCAGCACCGTCTCTCCTGCCTGGAGTTCGCCGCGTGTCACCACTGCACGATAGGCTGTGAGACCTGCCAGCGGAATCGCCGCTACCTCTTCATCTGAAAGACCTGCTGGACGTGGCAACACGTTTTGTGCGGGTACTTTGACCAGTTGTGCCAGTGTGCCGTTATCGGGCAAGCCGAGAATACGGAAATCAGGTCCTTGTACTCGTGGATTATCGCCCCAATTGATGCTGGGATTGATAATAACCTGATCGCCGACTTTGAGATTTTCGACGCCATCACCAAGCGAGGCAATCTCGCCAACACCGTCAGAACCGGGTATAATAGGAAAGCGCAGGCCGGCGTACTGCCCGCGACAAATATACAGGTCGCGGTGATTAAGTGCCGCTGCACGCAGACGTACAATAACTTCACCATGCGCGGGAGTGGGGTCCGCGACATGTTCCAGATGTAAATCTTCTGGCTCACCGACTCGATGTAAAACAATCGCCTTCATAAGCCTTACCTCTGTCTTGTTTGATGAGTAATCTGATGAGTGATCTAGAGTAGGTCACGCTTGTATAAGCAGTATAGCACGCCACGTTGTTGATAAAAACGTGGCGCAGGTCCTGTGCAATCACTGTAAGGAGTGATACATGCAGTCTTCGTATCCAGAAGAGTTTTTTGCTATTCAGATAGCTTTTGCGCGTAAAACGCATGCTCTTTCCTCGCAAACCTACGCGGAGGCGATTTTGCGCAATACCGCGCTCTATCGCATTCTTGGCCTGGATTGGAGTCTGGAGCCGCAGCATCCCGTCTGGAAAACCTATGTGCAGGGTCTGAAACAGACGGCAGAGGACGTAAACTGGACATATCAATACTATCTGGAACGCTATGCTGCCGATACCATTCCTTCTTTTAACACTCCGCGTTGGGGTTGCTTCTCTTATGAGTATGCCTCTGAGCTGCAAGTTATTCACATACACTTTTCCAATCTGGATTTTTCTGGTTATGGTCCACTCAGCCATCAGCGCAAAGAGGCGCGTATTGCCGATTTACACTCAATGTATGCGCATATCAAGCGGTTTCACGTAGAGGCAAAAAAGGTCATTGGTTCATCCTGGCTCTACAATCGTGAAGCCTACACGCGCCTTTTCCCCCGGGAGTACGGGCAGTCGGCGCGTGCTAGCAGACTCGGTCTGGTTGGGCGTGGGCTGTGGGGCCAGTTCTTGCGCCATGATGGGCAAATAGATCAGCAACTGGCTGACCATTTCTTAGAGCGGGTGAGCCAGTTGCGTACATTTGAGCAGCAAGAGCGGTGTTTCCCCTATCAGATGCTGATAGTTGAAGCTCCTATTGAACTGTTCTATACTTTTTATGGTATAGAATAGCTTTTTAATATTGAGCTTCTAAAAGTAGCTTTGGTAGTTCGCGCCTGAGCAACTTGCCTGACGAGTTGCGCGGCAGTTGCGCGACGATATGAATGCTGCGCGGCTGCTTGTAGCGCGCCAAACGTTGTGTGGCGTATTCCATTAATGCCGTGCTTGTGACTGTGTGCTGAGTGTGCAGGCATACAAAGGCGATGGGAACCTGTCCCCACTGCGTGTCGCCCTGCCCGCAGACGCCTGCCTCGGCAACCGCCGGGTGAGAGAGCAGCATCGCCTCGATTTCGGCGGGATAGACGTTCTCGCCGCCAGAGATAATCAAGTCGGAGCGGCGATCAAGCACATAGAGATAACCCTCGCTGTCCAGGTAGCCGAGATCGCCTGTTGCTAGCCAGCCATCTCGCAATGCCTGCGCCGTTGCTTCAGGCTGACCAGCGTAGCCGGGCGTGATAGTTGGCCCCTTGAGGAAGATTTCGCCACTCGCCCCTGCTAGTACTTCTTGTCCATCGTGTAGAATGCGTAGTTGCACGGGAGCCAGGGGACGACCAGCCGAGCCAAGTTTGCGCAGAGCATCCTCGGGGGCGAGCGTGACCGCTTGCGAGCATGCCTCGGTCAGGCCATAGGTCTGCACGACGGGAATGGCACGCGACGCGCAATCCTCTAAAAGTGGTTGCGGAGCTGGACCCCCACCAAGTAGCACGCAACGTAATGTTGCTGGATACTGCGTGCCATGCGCGTTGCCCGTCTCAGCATCAAGCGCGTTTAACATACGTTGCAGCATGATTGCGACGACCGAGATAATCGTCACGCGTTCCTCGCGTATTGCGCGGTTGACCGCGAGCGCATCGAATTTCTGGTGGATAATCACGCTGATGCCGTAAATGACGCTGCGCATGAGGATAGAGAGACCGCCGATATGGAAAAAAGGCATGCAGGCCAGCCAGCAATCATCGCCGCGATGGCCCAGGTTCAAGGCTGAGCCGATGGCATTCCACCACTGCATACCGTAGGTGATGATCGCTCCTTTTGGATGGCCTGTTGTGCCAGAGGTATACATAATGGCTTGTGTCGCGTCCAGATCAATCAACGTGCGCAACGTAACGGCTGCTTCTACCTGTTGGGCGATGATCAGTTCGTCCTCATATGCTTGTTCTTCCAACGTGGCACAGATTATTTCGGGTAATGCCTGCTGGATCTCGTGTGCCTGCGCTGCCCAGGTATCATCATGCAACAGCAGCGTGGCGCGCACATCGCGCAATTGCCAGCATAGCTCATCGCGTGTCAGGCGCGTGTTGAGCGGTACAAGGATAGCTCCCAGTCGCGTGAGCGCGTGGACACAAGTGACATAGGATAGGCCATTTGCAGCCAGTAGTGCAATGCGCTCTTCAGCCTGAATGCCTACGCTAGCAAGTTGGCGAGCCATGCGTGTTGCCTGGCGATCAAGCTCAGCAAAGCTCCAGCTGGTGTGCTGATCTTTGAGCGCGAGTTGGTCAGGGTGGTTCTGCGCACTGTGCGTGAGCCAATCAGGAAGGTATATTGATGTTGGGTTCATGGTATGTATCTATATTTCTCTAATGCGATTTCATCTAACGCGACGCCCAGACCCGCGCCAGTGGGGACGCTGATCTGTCCATGGTGAATACTAATTTCAGCTTGCAGAAGGTTATCAACCAGTAACGCGCTGGTGGCGAGACCGCAGGCACGGGTGACAGTGGGTGAAGCTGCCGTCAGGTGGATTGTTGCGGCAAGACTGATGCCCGCTTCAATTGTTGTCGTAATGACGCACTGCAAGTCATGCTGTTCCACAATATCGAGTATGTGCTGACTGGCGCGTAACCCACCCGCGAGCTGTGGCTTAATAATCAGAATATCCGCAGCCTCTGCTGTAATAATGGCATGGACGCTTGCCAAATCATGTACCGCCTCATCAGCCGCCAGTGGGATAGCCGTGCGCTCTCGTAACAGGCGCATCCCGGCCAGATCAGCCGCTGGAAGCGGTTGTTCGATATACTCGATGGCTTCGTCGGCACACTGAGCAAGAATGTCTGTCGCCTCGCGTAGTGTCCATGCCTCGTTTGCATCCAGGCGTAAATTTGTGCTTGGTGCAAGTACCTGCCGCACAGCCTTGATGCGTTCGACCTCTTGCGCGGCGTCTGCCATATTGCCCACTTTGAGCTTAATGCAGCCAAAGCCACGCCTCTCTGCACGCAGCGCTTCTTCTACTGCCATCTTGATAGACGGCGCACCTACAACAGCATTGACCTGAAGCGGCGTGCGCAGAGACGATACGTCGGTTCCTATAAGTAATGTACTGACCTAGCAGTTCTCCTGTTTACCCAGTGCATCCAGCAAGGCAATTTCTAAACCACAAACAAGCGAACCTACTGAATTTCCTATAGACAAAGATGATTGTGCGTGTATGGCTGCGAGTGTGTTGAGGGCGTCGAGCAGCGGATGGTGTGTAAGCTGTGCAGCAATTTCGGGCAGAAGTGCGAGCGCATTGGCGAGGTTGCCCTTGCCAAATGCTGGAAGGGGGGCAATCTCGCCAATGCCGCTAATGCCTGCGCTCGTCTCGATCCGCACAATTGCTCCCTCTCGCACATGCATAGAACCATGCGCGGTCGTGAAGCTCTTGGCGAAAGGGAGACGATAGGGATAGTGGTGTATCGCTGAAATTGTAGTTGTTGACATGCGGCTCCGCTTTAAGGTAGGCGCGGGAAGCGCGAGAAATCGGGTTTGCGCTTCTCAAGGAAGGCATTTTTGCCCTCTCTGCCCTCTTCAGTCATGTAGTAAAGCATAGTCGCATCACCCGCCAATTGCTGAATGCCTGCCAGACCATCGGTATCGGCGTTGAAGGCGGCTTTGAGGAAGCGCAGAGCAATCGGGCTTTTCTCTAGAATCTCTTTTGCCCACGTGATCGTCTCTTCTTCCAGTTGATCGAGCGGCACTACCGTGTTGACCAGTCCCATGTCCAGGGCTTCCTGCGCGTCATATTGGCGGCAGAGATACCAGATTTCGCGTGCTTTTTTGTGTCCCACGACACGCGCCATATAGGTAGCACCCCAACCAGCATCGAAGCTGCCCACACGTGGTCCAGTTTGTCCAAAACGCGCATTATCAGCGGCAACGGTTAGATCGCAGAGCAGATGTAGGACGTGCCCACCACCAATGGCGTAGCCCGCGACCATTGCGATAACGGGTTTGGGCAGATACTTGATCGTGCGTTGCAGGTCAAGAGCATTCAGACGTGGCACGCCATCTCCGCCCACATAGCCGCCTTCGCCACGCACGCGCTGATCGCCGCCGGAGCAAAAGGCTTTTGTGCCTGCACCTGTGAAAATGATAACGCCAATCTCCTGATCGTCGCGACACCGGTTAAAGGCATCCATCAATTCGTCCAGCGTCTCTGGACGGAAGGCATTGCGCACCTCTGGGCGATTAATCGTGATCTTGCCGATCCCATCGCCTTTTTCAAAAATGATGTCTGTATAATCTCGAACCTTTTCCCACGCTACTGATGACATAATGCTTTATCTCCTCTTAATAGATGTAATGTATTGTTATGCTATTCGTGCAGGTTTGGTATGTGTTGTTCACAAAAAGCCAGCACGTGTTGCTGAAAAATAGCGGGCTGCTCTAAGTGTATCGTATGACCCGCGTTCTCGACAAGCCGCAAGTGCGCATCTGGCAAGAGTTGCTCCATGCGTTGAGCCGTAGCCGTAAATTTCTGGTCAAGCGTACCGGCAAGCAGCAACGTCGGGAGGGTGAGTGTGGCTAGCTTGTCCCAGAGCGACGGCTGCGCTCCTGTGCCAATGCCGCGCAAGCTGCCTGCCAGTCCCTCTATACGATTGCGTAGACGTTGCTCGTGCAAAGATTGACGTACTGCATCTGGCAAACTTCGCTGGCTGGCGAATAATGGAATATGTTCCCAGTAATCAACGAAGGCTACCATGCCTTCATGTTCGATACGTTGTGCGAGTGCCTCATCACTATTACGACGCTGCAACCGCTCAAAATGGTCCTCTATGCCGGGCGATGCGCTTTCCAGAATCAAAGCATGGAAGTAGCCGGAGAGCGCACTATAGAGCGCGATACGTCCACCCATCGAATAGCCAAGCAAAATTGCGCTAGCGGGAGCGATATTGAGCGTGTGCATTGCGGCCAGGATGTCGGCGCGGCAATGCTCAATGTGGTAACGTTGCGCGTCTGTGGGCGCATCTGAGTTTCCGTGGCCGAGCATATCTAAGGCGATGACGCGCAAACCATGTTGTACGAAGTAATCTATCTGTTGTTGCCAGCCAGTCGCGCTGCCTGTAAAACCGTGTAGCAACACAAGCGTTGGCATCTCTGGTGTGTAATGCTGTCCCTCTTGTAATACGATGCCGAGGCGTATGCCGTTCACTTCTATCGTTGCGCGCTCATTCATTGTACGACACTAGCTTGGCGCAAGGCCCGTTCGACGACCTGCCAGAGTTGGCGATGCTGTTGCACATTACTTGTGCGCTCCGTTGTCACCTCGACGACATGTAGGCCACCTGCTGTCACACCGTGTGTTACTGCTTTGCGGAACTGTTCCCAGTTCACGCTCTGCTGGAAGTGACCGCCATACATTTCTATTGCGGGTCGCAGATTTAGACCAGTGGGTGTGCCAAAGACCTGCTCGAAATGTTCGGGATGCGACGCCTGAGGTAGAAACGAGAAGATGCCACCGCCGTCGTTATTAATCAGCACGATGGTCAGGTCCAGATGGTGTAAATGAGCGGCGAGCAGACCATTGAGATCATGCAGGAATGAGAGATCGCCAATTACTAGCACAGTGGGCGTTTTGTGGTGCGTGGCCGCACTGGCGCCGAGTGCGCTAGAGATGACGCCATCAATGCCGTTTGCACCTCTATTGCCCAATACATAGATCGGGTGAGTGGGTTGCCAGAAGAAGGTATCTAGGTCACGCACGGGCATACTATTCCCAACATAGAGTGTAGTATTTTCTGGTAGAAGGGCGGCAAGTTCGCTGAAAACGCGCCCCTCGAACAGGTCTTCTTGCTGCATCGCGTCTTGTAATGCTTGTCGTGTGACCTGCTCGGCCTCTTGCCAACGCGCCAACCATGGTAATGGGCGCATCTCATTGGCGGGTAGAGCGGAGAGCAACGCTTCACAAAGGGCGATTGGATCAGTGTGCAGCATCTCGCTGGCAAGTTGCGTTGGCTCTTCCCACGTGCCGTGTTCATCAACGACAATCTGCGGACAATCAGGATAGCGTTTGAGATAGAGCAGAACGGGTTTCGAGACGGGCATGGCTCCAAAACGCACGATGAGTTCTGGCTGTGTTTGCTGTATAAACGGCTCGATGCGCAAAAAAGCGTCATAGCTGCTGATGACATGACTCTGCCCATGGCGCATCTGCGAGAGTGGGTCAGCCAGAATGGGATAACCTAGACGTTCGGCTAGCCGAACGAGGGGGAAACGCAATGCCGTATCTGTATAAGGACCAATAATGAACAGCCCGTGTTGCACTGCTTGTAAGCGGTTTGCAAGCTCTGTAATTGCTAAGGGTGTTGGGAGTGCCAGCGGTGTGTCCTGTACGCGGATATATGCTTGGTGATCTGGTCGCCCATACCATGCGGCGGTATCGCGTTCAGACGGTGGTGGTAGTGGTTGATCTGGGAGCGTGTCGGGTGTAAGTGGCTCACGGAACGGAAAATTGAGATGGACAGGACCCGCAGGGAGGGCTTGCGTCAAAGCGGTAGCGCGATCTGCCAGCGTGCGAATAAAACGCATGGCGGCATTGGTAGCTTCGGGCAGTGTGGCCTCGGCAAACCATTTGACATGCGTACCGTACAGACGGTTCTGGTCAATGCTTTGTGGTGCGCCATTCTCGCGCAATTCATGTGGGCGATCAGCCGTGAGAACTAGGAGCGGGACATGTGTTAGTCTAGCCTCAACAATGGCGGGGAAAAAATTAGCCGCCGCCGTGCCAGAGGTGCAGACAAGGGCAACGGGTTGGTGCAGGCGTTTTGCCAGCCCGAGTGCGAAAAATGCGGCGGAGCGTTCGTCAATATGCATCCACATCTGAATGCGCGGGTGGTCAGCGACACAGAGGGCGATAGGTGTAGAGCGTGAGCCGGGGCAGACAACAATGTGTTGCACACCCGCTCGCTCAATTTCGTCAATAAACGCGCCGACATAGGCATACGTCGGATTTTTTGCTGTATTCATAATGATCTCAATATCCATAATACATCTTTTACTGATGAGGGCTGAAGGCAGGAAAAGCTAGATGTTCGATGGCGCACCCAGCCCGCGCAACATCGCCTGAAGTTTCAAACACGATTCACCATACTCGCTCTGAGGATCTGAATCGGCAACTATGCCGCAGCCAGCAAAGAGCGTGGCGCGTTCGCGTTCGATCAGACCGGAGCGTAGGGCAACCACAAATTCGCCATCGCCGTCAGCACCAATCCAGCCGAGCGGACCAGCATACCAACCGCGATCAAGCCGCTCGGTTTCACGAATGACCGCCAGTGCTTTGTCGCGTGGAAAACCACCGACGGCAGGAGTTGGGTGTAGTTGCGCCATCACATCGAGCATCGTATGGCCTGAGCGCATGGTAGCGACAATGGGCGTCTCCAGATGTTGCACATTTTTGAGCCTAAGCAGACGTGGGGTTGCAGAGGTATCGATCTGTGTACAGTGGTCAGCCAGTGACTCGCGAATTCGCTCCACGACAATTGCATGTTCCTGCATATTTTTTGTGCTGAGCAGCAATGCTCCACCGATGCGCGCATCTTCACTCTCACTTGTGCCACGCCGGGCCGAGCCGGCTAGGGCCATGGTAGAAAGTTGTCCCTGCTGCACCTTTACAAGGCGTTCAGGGGTTGCACCGAGAAAAAAGCGTCCTCCGCGCTGTAAGGCAAACACATAAGCGTTGGGATAGCTTCCGCGTAGACGTAACAAAGTTGCGCTGATATTGAACGCTCCTACCTCCTCATCCGGCATGACCTCGACACTGCGCGCAAGCACGACCTTCTCATACTCACCATTGCGAATATGGCGTGTGGCCTGTTCGACCAGTTTCATCCATCTAGACGCTGGTAGTATGTCATGCTGGGTCATCTGATAGGAGACCTCTTCTGGGGTTGCCAGGAAGGTATCGTCTATCGCCTCGAGTAGCTGCGTGGCATATGTTGTGATCTCTATTGCACATTGCGCCGGTTCGTCGTCTGGGGTTACCATGCGGTTCAGGGTGAGCGTGGCTATTTGGCCCTGTTGGCGCAATAAGAGTAGTGGCAAGATG
>DAICZM010000229.1 GCA_027311145.1 Ktedonobacterales bacterium | reverse complement strand
GAACTCTGGTTTCAAACATACATGGACCAACCACCACAAGAGAGCTGTGAACCAGAGATCATACGATCAACACAATCTGTGCTAAAGCGATAAAAAGGGAGAAACATATGTGTGGCATTTGTGGTATTTTCAATATGCAGAGCGGAGAGCCTGTTTCGCCCAGACTGATCGAACAGATGACGCACCTGATTGCGCATCGTGGGCCGGACGATAGTGGTTCATATGTCGATGGCCCGACTGGTCTAGGCTTTGCCCGTCTCAGTATCATCGACCTGAGTGGTGGGCATCAACCCATGAGCAACGAAAACGGTGATATCTGGGTCGTTTTTAATGGAGAAATCTGGAACTACAAGACGCTACGGCAGGAATTACTGGAAAAGGGCCATCAATTCCGCACGCATAGCGATACAGAGACAATCGTTCATGCCTATGAAGAATATGGCGTCGAGTGTGTGGCACGCCTACATGGCATGTTCAGTTTTGCCATTTGGGATGGCCCGCGTCAACGTCTCCTATTGGCACGCGACAAAGCAGGCAAAAAACCACTCTACTACACACAAGTAGACGGAGACCTTCTCTTTGCATCCGAGATCAAATCACTGCTTTGTCACCCAGGGGTCAAACGTGCCGCCAGCACACAAGCCATGGCTGACTTTCTCAGTGTGCGTTATGTTCCCGCTCCTGCGACACTTTTTGAGAATATTTATAAAATATTGCCCGGCCACTGGTTGCTCTGCGAGCATGGTCAGCTACGCCAGGAGAGCTACTGGGACTTTACCTTTGGTAAAACAGAAGAGCGGCCAATTGCGGCATATCTGCAAGGGATTCGCCAGCATATTCACCGTGCGGTTGAAGAGCGCATGATGGCAGATGTCCCTGTCGGTGCTATGCTGAGCGGCGGGGTCGATTCCAGCATCATTACAGGCCTCATGAGCCAACTCACGCAGCAGAAAGTTCAAACATTCTCGGTTGGTTTCGATCACCCCGATTATAGCGAACTGCCCTATGCCCGCCTCGTCTCCGAGCATTTTGGCACCGAACATCACGAACTGGTCGTCCAATCATCCGACATGACGCAATACTGGCCGATCTTAACATGGCATCGCGATGAACCGGTGAGTGAGCCATCAGATTTGGGCGTTTATCTCATCTCCAAACTCGCACGCCAACATGTCAAGGTCGTGCTATCCGGTGAGGGGGGCGATGAATTATTCGCCGGTTATCCCAAATATGTTGTTGATTGGCTAGCACGCTACTATCATATCCTGCCCACATCAGTCCGTGACCAGATCATTCAACCGCTGCTAGAACGTCTGCCCTATCGTATGCGCAAACTCAAGACAGCCGCACGCAATCTCTCGCAGCCCGCTCCGCAACGCTGGATGAACTGGTTTGGCATCTTCAATGGCCCACTCAAAGAACACCTACTCACACGCGAAACGCAGATGAGCATAGACCTGGATGCCAGTCGCGAATTTCGACGCTGGCTCACGCACAATCCGCAGCGTGATGGCCTGTCTTCTATGCTCTATCTCGACACAAAAATCTGGCTACCCGATAACCTGTTGATGAAGGGTGACAAGATGACGATGGCAGCCTCGCTGGAAGCGCGTATTCCGCTCTTGGATTATCAATTGATTGAATATGCCGCGAGTATCCCTTCGCATCTCAAAACGCGCTCATTTCAGGCAAAATATCTGCTCAAGCGGGCCTACGCCGACTTTTTGCCCGAAACCATCCTGACGCGCAAGAAAATGGGCTTCAATGTCCCAACAGGCATCTGGTTCAGGGAAGGACAGCGCAGCATCATCACACAACTGTTACTCTCAGAGCGGGTGCGCGAACGTGGCTACTTCAATGACGCCTTCATTGCACAGATGCTACGCGATCACTTAGAGGGGAAAACCAATTATCAGGCTCAATTATTCACTCTGGCGAGCCTGGAACTCTGGTTTCGCATCTTCATCGATACGCCACGCCTCGAAATCCCTCACGGATCCGTCGAGGATTTACTCGCTGAAGACCGTTCCACTGTGCCCAGTCTCTAATTCATCCTTATTTTCTTCTGTATCTATGACAAGGAGCCAATGACCATAATGCAGTCAACAGACCTATTGGAAATACCTAAAGAACAGAAAGCAGGGCGGAAATATCGCATCTTGATGGTGACGGGCATCTATCCCACGCCAGCACGACCACATAAAGGCACATTTGTCAAAGCTATCGTCGATTCATTGCGCACACTGGGGCACGAGGTGGAGATTATTCATCCCAATCCTGACCATCCAATGCCAGTGCGCTATCTCACCGCCGTCGCACAGGTTTTTTGGAAAACACTGAGCGGACGTTATGAGATCGTCAACGGTCATTATGGCCTCTGGTGTCTGATTGCCAGAATGCAATGGACAACGCCTGTCGTGGCAGATTTTTTAGGCGATGATCTCCTCGGGACAGTCACAACAGCTGGAGAGCATAGTCGAAAAAGCCTTTTTGTAGTGCGCATCAGCCAGTGGTTATGTCGGCATGTGGAGGCCGTCACTGTCAAAACAGAGCAAATGAAGCAAGCAACATTGCTTGACGACGTTTTTATCATTCCCGATGGCATCAATTTTGACCTCTTCAGACCGATACCACGCGCAGAGGCACGCACCGCTTTGGGTTGGGAGCAGGACCGTTACTACGTCGTTTTCGCCAATAACCCTTCTATTCCTGTCAAGAATTTCCCACTAGCCCAGCAAGCCGTTGAACGCCTCAAAGAGCATGGCATAACAGCAGAGCTTGTGGTTGCCAATGGGCTACCCCAAGCGACCGTTGTGCAGTATATCAACGCCAGCAACGTACTAATCCTGTCTTCAGTTGCAGAAGGCTCGCCAAATGTTGTGCGCGAGGCAATGGCATGTAATGTTCCTGTCGTCACCACAAACGTCGGTGATGTCGCGCAGGTGCTTGCCCATACTGACGGCTGTAGTGTCTGCTCGCACGACGCCGCTGCACTGGCCGAAGGGCTGGCAAAGGCTATTCGCCATCCAGAGCCGACAACGGGGCGCGCTGATACTGCGCATCTAAGCAATATGGTCCTTGTTCATCAAATTGTTGCAATGTATGAGCAGGCAATGCGCAAAAAGAAACGGGCCGCTCAAGCCATACTAAGTAGCACAGAAAAGAGGGCATAGCATGGCAAAAGCAGAGAAAGTGTTGATGTTGGTGGAAAACCTCTCCGTGCCCGCAGACCCGCGTGTATGGCGAGAGGCACGCACACTGGCGCAGCAGGGATTACAGGTATGCATTATTTCTCCCTTGGGAGCTACGCAAGACCGCGAACGCTACATCTGCCTCAATGGTATCCACATTTACCGTTATCGCTTAAGCGTCAGTAGTGGCGGTTCCAAAGGATATCTCCTAGAATATGCATTTGCCATGCTCATGACGTTTTTGCTGAGCTTGCAGGTCTGGTTTCAGCATGGTTTTGATGTCATTCACGCAGCAAACCCACCTGACCTCTTCTTCGCAATTGGCTTATTTTATCGCCTCTTCGGCAAAAAATTCATTTTCGACCAGCATGATCTAGCTCCTGAGATGTTTCAGATCAAATTTCAAGGCAGGATGCGCATGATTAGTGCGTGCCTACGTTTTTTTGAATGGTGTTCTTACAGGACAAGTCACCTTGTCATTACAACGAATGCCTCACAAAAACAGATGGCGATTAAGCGAGGGGGGTGCAAGTTTGAAAATGTGTTTATTGTGCGCAATGGCCCTGAGTTACACCGCTATCAAGATGTCGTAGCAGACCACTCATTGAGAAACGGAAAACGCATCCTGCTGGCTTATGTAGGGGTGATGGCAGCGCAAGATGGCGTGGAATATGCCATCCATGCAATGGAAGAGCTTGTGCATCGACGCAAGCACCAGGATGTCGGCCTTATTCTCATGGGCGATGGAGATCAAGTTCCGGCGTTGCGCGCTCTGACACATAGCCTGGCTCTAGACGACTACATCCATTTTACAGGCTGGCTGGTCAAAGATGAGATGCTCCGGTATCTGGCAGGAAGCGATATTGGCCTTTCGCCTGACCCCAGCAACGAACTCAATGACTATAGCACGATGCTAAAAACAATGGAATATATGGCACTGGGCAAGCCTGTAATCGCCTTCGACCTGCCCGAAACGCGCATTACCGCCCAGGATGCGGCACTCTATGCCACAGCAAATCGCCTCGACGAATTTGTTGACCATATCGAGATACTCATGGCCAAGCAAGAATTACGAGCAACAATGGGTGAAAAGGGGCAGCAGCGCATTGAAGAGCATTTATGCTGGGAGAAAAACCGACAGACACTGCTTCGCGCATATCGATGCCTCTTCCCAGCCAATCAGCAACTGCGTCTGGCTCTGGAAGAGGCATCACAGGCAACACTGCTCCAAGCAGAAGAGTTAATTGTACAAAGCCTAGTACAGTAAGATTTGCCCAGAGTGTGGGGGCAAGGTGACCGTTGTGCCAAAAGCATTGCCATTCAAATCTGTGTAGTGACCGTGAAGGTTCACGGTATAACTGGTAGAGCTACTCGGATTGACAATGCTTATGGCATGCGTGAAATCACGCCAGTAGACAGATTGTCCCTGATACATATTATCGCGTGGACTTCCAAGCTGGACTGATAAGGCAGGAGTGTAGATATTGCCACCATACTGCTGCATCGATGAGAAAAATACCGCTGCAATATCTTGATTAGACATCAGATATGATGCCAACGCCCACTCAATATCAGCCGACGTCAACGGAAAGTCGGAAAATTCGTTGACAATATAATAAGCCTTATGCTGTTGCTGCACACGTTCAATAAAGTGAACATACTTCACCCAGCTAGTGTCTGTCACATAATTCTGCCCATAATGCGTAAAACCGCTCTCGTCTACGACAGCATCAACATGAGCAACAATCTGCTGAAGCGTGGGATCAGTCAGTGAGATGCCACCAATGCCCAGGTTAGGAATCAAAGCCATTGGATGCGGTAGAGCATGTAGAGCCTGTTGCATGCGCGTTGTCCAAGTCAACACATCGGCACGCCATTGTGGATCGTCCACATCGCCGGTATAGCGTTGCACCCATTGCCCATTGCGATAAAAACCGCATGCCCCAATTAGGTTTTGCAAGTTCACATTATCAGCCGCAATGGCATCGTAACCCTGCTGGCTAGCAGGTTGCGCATAGGTTTGTACCTGCCATTGCACAACTGCCGGGTTGGTAAAGTCGAACGGGATCACATTATCCTGGTTGTCCTCATAGGCTGGCGTCTGACGATCACAGCGATACAGGACCCAGTCTGGATGCACCGCTTGCCAGTAGGCAAGGCTTTGATGTGCAGCGGTATTGCCAAACGCACCACTATCACGGAAAAAGGAGATATAATAGCTCAGCAGAATATTAGGATTAGTTGCGCGATAGGCAGCAACTTTGTTCACGTCAGCACCCCAGACAAAATCATAATATTTCGCAATGGCGGCGGGGTCGAACACGTGATAATCGAAGCTAAGAAATAGATGGATATTATTTCTGGTATCAATAAATGGGCGTCCCTGCGGAACTGTGCTGGTCACGGTGCATGACGCACCCGCACAACTGGGCATGATTTGGGGGATGATTGGAGTAGGTGTCAGAGACCTACTCGTTGTCCCCTGCGCAGGTACGCTTCCTTGTCCCCCTGCTGCATTACATGCGCTCAGTATGCTCACTAAACAGACGATAACCAGCATATACAATGATTGTCTACGACGCGAACCCTTTTGCACGTGCATATGCTCCTAAAAAGCACCATTCACTAAAAAATAAAATACATTTGGCTTCCACTTGACCAACATAGCGGGTATGCCTGTCCAGCGAACGCGGCTATTATACCATGAGTACCTGCATCATGCCACTATCCAAAACCGTCGCGTTTTGCTAACATAGCAGTAGCTTTCTTGCAAAGCATTTTTTGAAAGGAGCAGCTACTGTATGTTTTAGCTCTTCGTATGAAATGAAATGTACAGACACAACAATATGTCAAAAACTAGTTACCTTGTCACAGGCGGAGCTGGCTTTATCGGCTCCCACATCGCTGAAACGCTCTTAAAGCAGGGAGCCTCTGTACGCATATTTGACAATCTTGCAACAGGTCGGCCACATAATCTAGAGGTACTGCGCGCTTATGGCACAAATGTCGAGATCGTCAATGGCGACTTGCGCGATATGTCAGCAGTAAAAATAGCAGTAGAAGGCAGAGAGGTCGTTTTCCATCAAGGAGCCTTGGCCTCCGTACCCCGCTCGATCTCCGACCCTGTCACGTCACTTGAAACAAATATTAATGGCACGCAAAATGTGCTGCTCGCAGCGCGTGACGCTGGTGTACGGCGCGTTGTCTATGCCAGTTCATCCTCTGTCTACGGCAACACCCCAACATTACCGAAACACGAGGAGATGCCATCGCAACCGATGTCACCCTATGCCCTACAAAAACTCACAGGCGAATTGCTCTGTGGCATCTTTACGCGCATCTATGGTCTTGAAACGGTGGCACTGCGCTACTTCAACGTTTTTGGCCCACGCCAAGACCCGACTTCGGAGTATGCAGCCGTGCTTCCACGCTTTTTAACTGCACTGCTAGAGGGAAAACGTCCCATTGTTTTTGGTGACGGTGAGCAGACACGCGATTTCACGTTTATCGAGAACGTTGTCCAGGCAAATCTGTTGGCGGCCACGGCTCCCGACGCCAACGGGCAGGCTATGAACATTGGCTGTGGGACATCCATTTCGCTCAATGAGGTACTGGTCATGGCGGGCAGTTTGCTGCATAGAACAGTTAACGCCGACTACCGCGAAGCACGCCCCGGCGATGTGCGCGATAGCCTTGCCGACATTAGCAAAGCGCGGCGTCTCCTGGGATATACGCCTCAAATTGATTTTCGTGAGGGCTTGGCGCGCACCCTGGATGCCTTGCGCGCAGACATGACTCATCACTAACAGAGGAGGCAGGAAGCGACATGACACCTCTTGTGGGTGTCATGTCTGTCCTCTTGTGGGGGCATGTCTGATTTTAGGCGAGAACAGAGCGGACACTGACCCACTGCTCTTGCTGTAATAGTGCCTCTTGCGCGGCTGCCAGCACACGCACAACCTCCAGGCCCACTTTTCCGCTGGCACGCGGCTCCGTGCCATTGCGAATGGAGGTGGCAAAATCTTCACACTCCAGACGCAGTGGCTCAATCCAATCGATATGCGGAATAGTAATCGCTCCATAGCGATAAGAGACAACTGGGTCAAGGTGGATATCCGCACCTTTGTTATAGATTTTGAGCATTTTCAGGTCTTAGAAAAAGCGGGGAGCGGGCGCGTGGGTAACCCCCCGAGGGGACTTCCTTCGGGGCGCTCAGTGACCAAGCGCACACGCTTACAAGAGTCTGATTTAATGAGTGTCCGCAAATCTTGGCCCGTTGACAAT
>DAICZM010000228.1 GCA_027311145.1 Ktedonobacterales bacterium | reverse complement strand
GTCTTCAACTGCTTCGGCTTCGACTACTGCATTCTTTATCGATTCAGAAGGCCGCGTGGCGGTTGGCACCACGACTATCGTTTCTCCAAATACTTTGACAGTGCATGGCTCGGCTCAATTTGATTATGCCAAGTTTCGCGCCGCAATGGTTGGAGATGCGAGTAGCTTATCCACAGCTTGGCAAGCAACACTGGCGCAAGTTATGGGCGATTACGAAACATGAACGCTTGCGACTGCACTGCATCCTCGACGCGATTATTGCAGAGTTATACGGGTTAGAGCATAACGATTTTGCCTGGATTTTACGTGACGATGGAGATAGGGAAAGCAATAATAAGAATCCCAAAGGCTTCTGGCGTGTTGATGATAAGAAACCAAGAGAATTGCGGCATACTACGCTGGCACTGGTAGCCTTCAAACGGCTCAAAGAGGTGGGGCTGACTGCTTTCTGCGCTGAGGATTGGCAGCTACCGTTGGAAGTTGCTGCGCAATTGGGACAGCGCTTCACAGAGTGGCAGGAGCAAGGGACGATCGAAGAAAGCTGGGCCGAATGCGAGGAACACGCTCGCCTTATGAAAGCATTACCTGTGCCATTGCCAGAAAAGGGCGAAGAGAAAAGAAATGGCAACAAAGGGAAGAAAACACCACAGGAAAGCCCTGCATCATTATGGGAGCAATTGGAAGTAGAGTAGTTGAAGAAGCTAGAGAACATGCAAGCCTTGATTTAGTAGGGAGCGATGACTAATGGCAGAAGAGGGTGTCCAGACTGATTTTAAATTTACGATGTCAGGTCTTGAAAAAGGCTTGCAGGTTGCACATATTGCCACCCCAGCCGCCCAACTGCAATGTTGTCAGCATAATGAAGAGATTGATGCAGTTCTTACACGTTCTGATCTGTCTTCATTTGATCAGATACCGGTACAGGAGCTGGGCGTTATTATTGGACTTGTGCAGAGACGGGCATGTTCTCCTGGGGCAAAAGGACTGGCAAAAGCTCATATGCAACCGCTAGGTGAGGGAATACTGGTAAGTGCTGATACCTCCTTATTAGAATTTATCAAGGAAGCTTCCCTTGATCGGCTCGTGGTTCGTGGCACAAAGATTGATGGACTTGTGACCAGAAGCGATCTTTTGAAACTTCCGGTTATCTTGCTTGGATTTGCGCTGGTCACGCATGTAGAAGCATTAATGCTCAATATGCTTCGCGCGACTGGCGTTGGCGAGCAGGTGTGGTTAGAGTATTTAACTTCAAATTGATGTTTAGATAAACAGGACCTGTCTGAACTTCGTCAAGGAGTTCAGTTGAAAAGGAAAAACGATCAGAATGATGGTTCAGTTCGGCTCAAGCACTCGCGTTGACAGGCTTTTTTGGCCCTTTGATCACCACCGCATAGCGAGGGGCAGGCTTGGGATGAAACCCCACGGCTCGCCCAGGCGATTTTCCGCGTCTTTGGCACTGGCGGGCAGGGGTGCCAACCTGCGACAAAATCGAGGGCATGATGCGACGCACTTGCGCAGGAGTCGCCGGTCGCTGCTGTGCTTCCCACGGACGATAGCAGGCCTGTGCCAATGCTCGTGCCAAGCACAATTGATTCATTACGATGCTCACCAGCAAACTCCAGCGTTCAAATTGCTCGGGAGTGCGCACGTGAGTGCCCGTCCAAAGCAAATCCTGTTTGAGATAGCGATAGCCGTGCTCCTGCGAGAAGCGATGTCCGTACAGATCGGCCACGTCGGCCAAGGGAAGAGTGATCGCAGGCTCATCCAAGCAGAGAAACCAACTCTCACGCGGATCCCGCTTGCTGTCTTTGGCTCCTTCTCGCTTCACTTGGAAAACACAGACTTGCACCTCACGGGCTTGCCGCACATGCAACTGGCTCCATCGACTGACCGTCACCGCCTTTCCGTTTGGGTCGTCGCTCGTCCAGACCGCCTCCACTCCAGACAGCGTCTCGGGACGACTGCCTTGAAAGAGCGGACCATCCAAGGGAGGCCGACCTCTCGTGCTCGTGCGTACGGGAGGGCGATACAGCTTGCGATTGCGTTTGAGCCGAATGAGCACCTGACAGCCCAAGGCTTTGCAGGCGCGCAGAAAGTCGGCACTAGCATACCAGCGATCCGCCAGAATGATAATCGGCTGCTTGATCAAAGGCACCAGTGCTTGCAATTGGGCAATCGCCACTTCAATGGCAGTTTGCGTCGTCTCGATGCGTTGTTGAGCCAAGATGCCCACCCAACTACTGGTGACTTGCGGCAAGAGCATCACGGTCGAACATTGCCATCCCACACTGATCGGTTTGGCGGCTCGTGGCAAATTCGAGACGTGAATGATGCCTCGATCTTCGCTCGTCTCCGCCTCGGGACGCGGGATGCTGCTGGCGTCTACGCTGAGCCAAACCGTTTGGCCCATGGGAATCTCGCTGAACAACGCTTTCACCGAGGCCTCTCGCAATGCCGCTTCATTGATTTTGCCATCGGAGAGGGCTTGATAGAGACTGGGCCATTCTCGCTCAAAAAAGGGCGAGTACGACAGTTCAGGCAAACTGCGCGCGTGCGGTTCGCTCAACAAGGCATCACCCAGATTGAAGAGAGCATCGGCTCCTCGTTCAAAACTGTCGTAGATCTCCTGCCGAGCTTGCTTCAATGTGTTACAGTTCAAGGCATAATGTCCTTTCTCGATTTGGTTTTCTGGAAAGTACATTACGCTTTTTAGGTATCCTTTGACAATCAGAGGGTACCTTTTTTCCGGATTTATCTAAACATCAATTCAAAGAGGAAAAAAGAAATACGTGAAAGGTATAAAGAACTTACCGATAAGCGATCTGATCCTGACCAGTTAGAGTTAACTTACTTTTCTGATAAACATACAATTATAGCGGAACTTGCTTCTCAAGAAGCATATGTCTCAAGTTTGCCCGATAAAGAGTCAATAGACCAGTTGAAAGAAATAAGGCTGTTACGCAACATGGTTGCACATTCAGGTAGGAACGCCGATAGTGCAGATACTATACAAACATTAATTGATCGCCTTCGTCTTACCCAAAACTGGATTGAACGATGGCAAGCAGATTACGCGCATCCCTGATCAGCAATATGACTTAAGTAGTACACACATCGTATTTGACATACCAGTACAGGGGAAAGAAGTAGAGAGTAAAACGTATGACCACAACCACTATTAATCCAATTCAGTTTGCGAGCCAAGTCAATGAGCAGTTCCTAGATTACCAGCTAACGGCCTTTCCATTAACTGACCCTGATCTGGCGGCTCAGGCTCGTGTGAGCTTGCACAAGGGCTTGGGCCACTCGCCGCTGATTCAAGGGCCGTATGTTTCACTCAGCAAGTCGTTCCGGCAGGGGCGCGATCTGCGAGATCTGGCGGATGAAGGCATCGTGCATCCTGCACTGCCGGGGCTGGCTCCTTATCCTATGCTATTCGCACACCAGTATCAAGCGCTACTTAAAGTTGAGGAGGGCAAGCATTGCTTGATCGCTACTGGTACTGGTTCGGGCAAGACCGAGGCATTCCTCTATCCCATCCTCGATTACTGTTTGCGTCTACGTGATGCTAATGAGCCAGAGGGCATCGTTGCCGTGCTGGTCTATCCAATGAACGCCCTCGCCATTGACCAGCTTGGACGTTTGCGTCGTATGCTGGTCGGCTCGGGTATCTCCTTTGGGATGTACGTGGGAACCACTCCCGCCGATGATGGAGACCTGGCACGGGTGGTACGCCTGAAAGAGGGCGAAGGACGTAATGCATTTGAAAACCAGGCTCAGAAATATAAAGAACATGACCGCGTAATTATCTCCCCTTATGAGGAGCGATTGACTGAACGCGATATGGCGGCTCGCCCGCCACGATTATTACTCACCAACATCAACCAGCTTGAACTATTGCTAACACGCGGCAAAGACCTCGGCATGTTCGTCAACGCGCCACTCAAATTTCTGGTCTTTGACGAGGCCCATACCTATACGGGTGCGGTCGGAGCTGAAGTCTCTTGCCTGATTCGCCGTCTGCGAGCCTTCTGTGGGAAGAGTGCCGATGATGTCACTTGCATCGGAACGTCCGCGACCGTTACCGACTTGAACAATGAAGAAGGCGAAGAAGCTGCGTACCAGTTCGCGCACCGCTTTTTTGGTGTTGACGCCAATCGTGTCGCCCTTGTACGCGAAGAGTATGAGACAACGACATTTTCCTCTATGCGCCATGCGCCACATATACCAGAGGATAGTCCGGCTTTGCTCGAACAGACCTTGCAGGCACTGGAGAGCGAGAATGAACCATTGTTGCGTACCGTCGTCAAGGACTTGACTGGTATGCCCCTGCCCGAAACGGCACCTTGGACGGAGGCACTGTACGAGCATCTCAGACAAAACGAATATATCTATGCTATTTTCCAACACTTAGATCTGCCGCTTTATCTTCCAGAGGCTGTACAACGCATCCAAGCATTCTTACAACGTCCCAACGCCACCGTTGTTGATGATAGAACAAAAGGTGAACTGCTTTGCTACCTCGCCCTGGGAGCGGCTGCCGAGAGCGAAGGGAATCCCTTGCTGCGTCCTAAGGTCCATTATTTTATCAAGGGACTGGAAGGGGCCGTGATTACGTTTGTGCCTCAACAGAACTCGCACGCTCAGGATGAATTTCGCGCCGAATTGCACCTCTCGCTTGCTAGCGCGATGCAGCAGGAAGCGGTTGAACCAGCGGCCTGTCCACCCCTGTTGGTCTGTAAGAACTGTGGGCAGCACTATCTTGAAGGCCATTACCATAACTTTTTGTTTGAAGATAAGCAACTGCTGGGCGGCGACCTGGAAGGTAATAACACCATCTGGGAGGTTGCTGACGAGACCAGCGGGAATCGTGTCCTTTTCACAAACCGTTTTACCTCTGAAATTGACACCGATGTTGATCTTGCGACACAACGGCTCGACAAAAAACGCCACCAACTCTACTTCTGTCGTTATTGTGGTACGTTACATCTCACACAGGGGCAGTGTCAGTATTCCTCGTGCAAGCGACAGGGAAGGCTCGTTCCTGTCTGGGCTGTTCAATTGAACGAGCGCGGCAAGCTCATGCTCTGCCCCAGTTGTGGGCAACGAAGCAATACCCTCGGTGACCGAGTGACCGAGCCGATTAAGCCGTTACGGGCTATCACCGTCGCCGACGTGCATATCCTGGCACAAAACATGATTAACGCTCTTCAGGGCCCACAGCAAAAATTGATCGTCTTCACCGATAATCGTCAAGATGCCGCATTCCAGGCCGGTTGGATGCAAGACCATGCCCGTCGTTATCGTGTACGTCACCTTATCTACGATTTCTTGCGCCAGCGCGAGCACCCCTGCTCCATCACCGATATCCGTGAATACCTGATGACGCGCTTTCGTCAGGATCGTACCCTCGCTCGCGTCCTTGCACCAGAGGTCTTTACCGGGCGTTCCGACGAAGCCTTCGGGCATGAACTCGACAAACAACTGAGCTACTACATCCATATCTTACTCGTCCGCGAATGGAGTACTGGCTTCAAACAGCGTGACAGTCTGGAGACCTGGGGCAAGGCGCGTGTCGTCTACGCCGGTGTTGAGTCGGAGCATGTATGGATTCAGGAATGGGCCGAAAAGCTTCATATCACAGCGCAAGAACTGGCGACGGGTATCGCCTCATTGCTCGATGCCTATCGGCGCAACCGCCTGCTCTACGATAGTAATGCACCCATTTTCACTCGCTACTGGCGAGAAGGTGATGACGAAGTACAGCGCGGTTACCTGCCCTTCTTCGATTTTCCGCCCAAAGGGATGAAGGAGCAGCGCGAGACGAACGACCGCGATATCTATGTCATTCAGTTTCGCTCACGCAAAGGCCAGACGCTCACCCAGAATTACCTGGCCAAGTGGAATTTGCCCGCAACCCAACACAGCCAATTCATGGAGGCACTCTGGCCCTTCCTGACTGATACACTCAAAGTATTAGAACCAGTCACCTTAATTGGAGCCAGGCAAAAAGCATTACCGGGAGCAACGGGTGTCTATCAGGTTTCAGCCGCGAAATGTGGACTAGTGCCCCAGCACGAGCGGTACCGTTGCAACGTTTGCCAACGCGTCCACACCCGTATAGGGCCAAAGGGAGCTTGTACGGCGATGCACTGCAAAGGAACGTTACAGCGCGAGGAGCCGCCCACTGACGATTACAACGTTGCTATGCTTGACTTGCCCTTCTCAATGCTCACGGCACAGGAACACTCGGCACAGGTTCCGGCAAAGGAGCGTGAGGCTATTGAGGACGAATTCAAGAAGCCCGAAGGGAAATACAACTGTCTCATCGCTACACCCACTTTGGAGATGGGCGTAGATATTGGGGCTCTGGATATGGTGCTGATGCGTAACGCGCCGCCAAAACCCTCAAATTATTGGCAGCGTGCTGGCCGTGCAGGGCGTCGTCATCGCATGGCCGTCATTTATACCTATTGTCGCCGCAGCAATCACGATAACTACTTTTTCGAGGATCCCACACGAATGCTAAGGGGGCGCATCGAAACGCCTCGCTTCAATCTGCACAACGAAATTATGCTGCGTAAGCATATTCATGCTGCCGTTCTTTCCGAGATGCTGCTTCTCTCACGCCAATCGGAAGATGAGAGCTGGCTGACAACCTACGATCTGCACGAGTTACAAACAGCGCGCGAGCAAGCTTTCCCCGATTATCTTGTGGCGTACCTTTTTGATGAGGGCAATCTGTATCGCCAGCATCCCTACAATGTTGGCATGTTGAAGACCGTTATCAATAAGCACAAACAGCACTTTTTGCAAACGGTTCAAGATATTTTCGCACACTACTGGCCCGAACATGATCGCTATGTCGTCAACGCCGATGCCCTTTCGGGTTATATTGAAGAACTACCAACACGTCTTCAAGAGGTTATTGATCGTCTGCATGGTCGTCTCCTCTGGGCTGTACGTGTCCAAGAGAAGCTGCTGACAGCGCAACTCAAAGGTCTGCTCGACCCCGAAGAGGAGCGGATGCTGTCACGCTGTAAACGTTACCTCCAGCAGCTTGCCAAAAAAGACATGAGTACCTATACACTCACCGTTTTAGCTGTCGAAGGGTTCTTACCCGGTTACGGTACCTATGAATCCGGCATCAAGGCCTTTGCTAGCCGCACAGCGGTTGCAGGAGAGAAAAAACGCGATTTCGAACTCTCGCGTATGCCCTCAATGGCATTGCGCGAGTACGTGCCGGGAAACTTAATTTACGCCAATAGTGGTCGCTTCAAAACCGTTCTCTATCATTTTCCCATCGGTGAGCAGCGCGAAGAAATCGAACGCTATCAAGTAGATACCGAACATGAGCGCATCACCGAAGTAACCATCACCGCCGGAGCAACACACTATAATGACGGGAATCAGGGTGCGTTGTTAACTGGAGTTCCCATATGTGATGTAGATCTCGCCTACGTTTCGCGCATCAGTGACGAAGAGTCGAACCGCTTCCAGTTACCGGTTG
>DAICZM010000227.1:7247-7531 GCA_027311145.1 Ktedonobacterales bacterium | reverse complement strand
CGCTCGGTGGTGAAGGTTTACTAGCCCCGATCTTTCGCCATGGGCTTCCAGTGATCGTCGCCGACGCCCTAGCACAAATGGGCGAACAGTCCAAAAACACAGCGGAGATAACGCAGGGCCACCACCATAGTGCGTTTACCTATATGCACGGACAGGCTCCCTCAGAGGCAATACATGCCATAGGGATTCCACGTGGACATCCTGTCGTGCGCAGCTTTCTCGGCGTGCCACTGCTGGATCGCTTCCAGGGCGTGCGCGGCGGCCTTTTGTTGGGACACATCGAA
>DAICZM010000227.1:3854-7237 GCA_027311145.1 Ktedonobacterales bacterium | reverse complement strand
ACCGCTTTACAAAAGAAGATGAAATACTCCTGGTCGGCTTGGCAGCTCAAGCAGCCGTCGCCTTAGAAAATGCACGCCTCTACCGCACACTCCAGATGCGCGCCCAAGAACTGGACGCCATCTTTGAAAGTATCACCGATGGCATTGCGTTAGTCGATAAAGATGGCAACGTCTTACGCGAAAACGGCATGGCCCGCCGTCTGCGTGAACATTTGCACAAACAACCCGGCGGCACACAGTTCTTTGAAGAGTTATTGCATAAACCTTTTGAGCAGACACTGCAACCAGCGACAGAACCGGGCATGTCTGCCACCATTGGTGAGTTGCAGACAGGACAGCATGAATATGTAGTCAACGCTTCGCCACTCTCCTTACCTGTAAACGTGATCTCACAGGCCCAACAGAATATAGCGACAATCAACGGCACAGGCCCAACGCTCAAAGAGCAAGCGACAATGGTTGGAGCGGTGATTGTCTGGCATGACGTGACAGAGGCACGGCGGCTCTTGCTGGAACAGCGCATTCACGCAGAAACAGAAGCACGACGTGCCTTACTGCAAGTTATTCTTGATGAGCTACCGGGCAGTGCCTATCTCGTGCGTGGCAACGATGCACGCCTAGTTCTTGCCAATCGTGCCGCCTCGATGGTATGGGGAGCAACATGGCCAGAAGGGATGTCCATGCGCGAATTTCTCCGCCAGCATGGCATTCGCATTTTCGGCATTGATGGACTGCCACAAACCTTCGAGCAACTCGTTACCTACCGAGCTGTGCAACGCGGCGAAACCGTGCGCCATCATCAAGAGGTCATCCGTCACCCAGATGGGACCACACTGCCCGTGCTCGTCAATGCCGTCGCACTGAAAGCGCGAGACCTCAGCGGACCACTCTCCCCAACATGGGGGGACGAGAACGAAATGGCCGCCATTGTTGTCCATCAGGATGTCACCGCTTTAAAAGAAGCGGAGCAGCTTAAAGACGAATTTATTGGCATCGCCGCACACGAGCTACGTAACCCACTCGCCATCTTGAAAGGCTTCGCGCAAACACTGATTATCCAAACGGCTCGAGGACGCGGGCCAGAACTAGCCGACTGGCAAATGGAATCGTTACAAGGCATCGATCAGGCCACCACACGCCTTGTCGAACTGACAGATGACCTGCTCGATGTCACACGTGTGCAAGGCGGTCGCTTGACCCTACATATCGAGCCAGTAGACATCGTAGCACTCACTCAACGTGTCCTCGCACGCCTGCAAATGACAACAGAACAGCACACGCTTCAGCTCAAAGCGAGTGCAGCTTACCTGGTCGTTTTTATAGACCCACGCCGCATGGAGCAGGTCTTAAACAATCTGATCAATAATGCAATTAAGTATAGCCCAGAAGGTGGCACAATAGAGCTTTCACTCACGCATGATGAGCCAAAAGGCATCATCTTACTCAGCATCCACGACAACGGCATTGGCATTCCCGCTAACCAGCAAGCACGCATCTTTGGACGCTTTGTGCGCGCAGAGAATGCCCAGATGCGCGGCATCGGCGGCACAGGTCTAGGCCTCTATCTCTGTCGCGAACTGGTAGAACGCCAGGGGGGGCGCATCTGGTTTGAGTCTGTCGAAGAACAAGGTTCTACCTTCTTCGTCTCGCTCCCACGCGCCACGCACGGCCTTGAACCTTCACCGTGAAGACTTTCACTGCTTATAGGCAACAAGGCGCAAGCGGCAGTAGCCAATAACCCAGCGGTCGCTTTTAAAGAATGTGGGGCGCAGCTTCTCTTCGATGCGAGCCAGGACGACAGATTTCATCTCTGCCGGAACGTCGCGCAACATCTGCTCGCCAAACATCGTGAGCCAGGTGCGCACGCCATCTGCGCCATCTTCGAGAGGCGTTGGCCTGTCGAAGAGGATCGCACTGCGCACAAGCAAGCCATATCGCTCTAAAATTGGCGTATATTCACCAATCGAAGGGAAATACCAGGGCGTCTCTATCTCACGCTGCATCAGCTCACGCACGCTCTGGCGCGTGGCCTCTACAAGTTGGGCAATATTGCCCTTACCGCCCATCTCCAGCACGAACCGTCCGCCCGGCTTGAGCGATACAGCGAGATTGCACACCACACGCTCTGCTTCAGGAATCCAATGGAGGGCCGCATTTGAGAATATGGCGTCAAAATGGGCGGGCAGCACAAAGGTTCTGGCATCCTCAACGCGAAAATCAAGGCCCGGATAGCTCTTGCGCGCCGTCTCAATCATACTGGCAGAGCTATCAATGCCCACCACAGACGCACCTACCTGCGCAATCTCAGAAGAGAGGTGACCCGTGCCACACCCGATATCCAGAATGTTTTCGCCCGCCTGCGGATCAAGGATGGAGAGCAGGCTTTTTCCATATTCAGAGACAAAAGCATGTTTTTGGTCGTAGAGCGATGCATTCCATGCATTCACGGACATAAATATCCTCCTAGTAAAACATGGAAAGCCAGAATACCCATAAGGGGTATCGTGGCTTTCGGTGCAAATAGTTCTTCGCTTTATACTACCACACTCGCTGCGCAACAGGAGAGCAGAGCAGCCAACTACACGCTAGCTGTACAGTAATCTGGCAATGTCCCCGAAAAGGCATCAGGATGCACAATCTGAGCCAGGCAGCGCAAACCTTCGACCAGACGTGGCCCTGGTCTCTGCATAATATCGGCATTGATCCGATAGACCTGATGCAGCTTGACCGCCGTAATCGTGCCCCAGTTTGGCCGCTTATAAACCACACTCGGATTACCGCCGTAGGCAGGGTCTTCAGTAAGAATAACATACTGCGGATTAGCACTAATGATCGCCTCATCCGTCACCTGCGGATAGCCCCCATTCGTAGCATTGCTATGGAAGATATTCGTAGCATTGGCATCCTGCGCCAGCTCGTCTCCAAACGACGTGCCACCAAACACATAGGGTTTGCCCGGTGTGCTATCATCAACCTCTAGCAACACAGTGGGAGCAGCCTTGCCGGCAACGGCTTTTTCAGTCAAGTCAATCTGCTGCTGCAACTGCTGTACAAGTGCCGTCGCAACCTTTGCAGTTCCCGTCAATTGCCCAACAACCAGGATTTCCTGAAGCGTCTGCGTCACATTAGAGAGCGGCAAATCGACAACATGGAGACCCAAGCTGGTCAGTTTGGTATCATAGCTTTTCGTCTCTTCACCATAACTGAGAATCAGGTCCGGCTTGAGCGAGACGATCTGCTCCACATTGAAATTCCCATTGAAGAAGCCGCTCAATTTGTAGCTGCCTTTGGTGCGCCTAACCCGGCCAGTGGCGTTCCTATTGCAATGGCCCGAATTGATCTAGACGCCAAAACCGACAAGGCAAAGCGCAAATGGGATGAAC
>DAICZM010000227.1:0-3844 GCA_027311145.1 Ktedonobacterales bacterium | reverse complement strand
GTAAAAATCGACTCCCACCACACGATTTTGCAGATTCAGAGCGGCGAGGATTTCACTGGCACTGGGAATAAGCGAAATAATGCGCTGCGGGGGCACCTTGGGAAAAACTATCGGTGTGCCATACACATCTAAAGCAGGTGTCGGCACAGGGGTAGACGCGCTACTCGTTGTCGTTCCCTGTCCACATGCCGCTAGCAAGAAGAGCAGAACAAGCACCAAGATTGTCAATAGCCGAGAAGAAATAGGACGGGTGTGCATGATGCGAACCTCCAAAACAGGGATAACGCTCGCTATCACTTCACATATACCAGAGGTTGACCAGAAGGGATGACCGAAGACACACAATATACCGACGATGAGCATATCTATGTTTCAGCAGCTCGTTCCTCTGACGCGAAGGATGATGAGCATGTCCACTCAGGCAGGTCTCCTGGCTTCTGGCTTTTCGCGTTGCCCACATTGCCTTCCCATTCTCATGTGAGAACAGTGGCATTCTTGACCATCTCACGCCATAGATAAGCGTGAGCGGAAGCAGACAACTGACCAGTTACAGTAGCGCGACTGCGTCGGATTTACACCGACTTCCCTATTATGTCTGGCTAGTGAAACCAGACCACCTGGCGGATGACGCGATAAATCGCGCCACAATATACAATAATATAGGACAGATTTTAGTATAGGGCAGCGATAGCCTTCTGTCAATGCCCGCTTTCGTACTACAAATGCGCCTCTTCATGCAGTTTCTTGATATCTACGGCCAAGCCCGCAACCATCAGGTAGACACGCTGCGCTGAGGTGGCGAGCCGCTGATTAACACGGCCCAGGATATCACGATACGCTCTGCTAATGGCATAGTCGGGATGAATACCAAGCCCAACTTCGTTACTGACAAGCAGCAACGTTTTTGGTGGCTGGCAATGCACGAGCGTCTCCAGCAAACGCTCAATCTCCTGTAGGGCCGCATTACTATACAGCTCAGCCAGTGACGGCTCATCATCGAAGTTACTATTGGCCTGCTGCAAAAGCCAGTTGCTTAACCAGAGCGTCATACAATCGAGCAGCAACACATCGGCACTGGCTGCGGCACGTTCAAAAGCACTCAGCAGGTCCAGCGGTTCTTCGATGGTAAGCCACGCGGCAGGACGCGTAGCACGATGATGCGCAATGCGTGCGCGCATATCCTCGTCCCCTGCCGTAGCGGTTGCGATAAAAGCTACGCTGTGTGCGCTATGCTGTGCTAGGCGTTCTGCAAACGCACTTTTGCCACTCCGCGCCCCGCCTAAAATTAGGATTAAGCGCGACGCTACTTCTTGGTTCGCCATCTCCATTCATCCATTCGCTTTCAGAGTGTAGATGTTCATTACAAGCCAAAGTGCAGTATGACAAGCAATAACAGGATAAATGTCTCCGTCACTTCGGCAATACTTCCATAGCTATCACCGGTCAGACCGTTCAGTTCGTGGGTTAGCCAGAAGCCAAGGGCAAAGGTCAGACCTGTAGCCAACAAAAGAGCGGCTAAGCCGATTTCCTGTCCCACTAGCACGACAACAAAGATGGCAATACAGGCGGCTGCGAACACATGCCAGAGCGTCACTGCCTGATGAAACAGATTGCCCAGTCCGCTAGTGCGCGCACTTGGAAAGCGTTGCAATGCCAGCGTCATACACCAACGCGATACAGGTAAAGCGATCAGCAACGCACTTGGTAGGGCATGCACGGGCAGACTGGCAAGACAGACGAATTTGAGCAGAAGCAGACAAATTCCACCCAGCACACCAAAGCTACCCACACGACTATCGCGCATAATCTCCATTTTGCGCTCACGGGTGTGCCCACCAAAAAGGCCATCACAGGTATCCATCAAACCATCGAGATGCAGACCACCAGTGAGCAAGACAAGAGCAATTACGAGCAGGGCGGCCAGCACGAGTGGTGGCACAAAACTTGCTGCGACCATGCTCAACAACCAGAGTAGCAGGCTAAGCAACAGACCCACGAGAGGGAAATAGGCTGCCCCGACAATCATACGTTCGCCAAGCTCTTCTGGTGTGAACAATTTCATTGCGCCAGGAACTGGAATAGTCGTTAGAAAGCGAAGTGCGGCAATAAATTCGCGCCATTGATCAAGTAGCATTACTATCCTTTCATTCTTTCTCTTGTCATCATCCGCTTATCTATTGAGCAAGGATGGGCGCGTATGGATAGGACGCTGAGCATTCAGAGAGATGAGAATACCTTCTGGAAAGAACATATCACGGATTATTTCTGGCCCAGATGGCAGAATTTCGAGTAAACTCAACGAACCAGTATCCAGGCGCAACTGCCAGTAGTGCGCAAGCGGCATGCGTAGAACGCCACAGAGGAGGGTGCGCAGTGCCCCACTATGACTGACCAGCACAATATCACCTTTTTTTGCTCTACTCGTCAGTAAATCCTGCAAAGCAGAGTGAACGCGCAACGCGAGATCGTGCAGCGTCTCACCCTCTGGTGGAGCTTGCTGCTCTGGGTCACGAAAAAAGCCCAGGTGTGCAGGATAGCGTATCGTGATCTCGTCATAGGTGAGACCTTCCCACGCACCAAAGGCAATCTCGCGCCAAGCCGGTGAACGCTGGACCGCAATGGAGCGGCCCTGCTGCGCTGCGATAATTTGTGCCGTTTCATACGTGCGACTGAGATCACTACTATATATAGCAGAGATTGTTTTTTTTCGCAATTGATAGGCAAGCCAGCGGGCTTGGGCACGTCCTGTTGACGACAAGGGAATATCGCTATGCCCACAAAAACGATGTGTGCTATTCCACTCGGTCTCTCCGTGCCGCACAAGCCAGAGCCGTTGGGGAGTGTTTGCCATCGGTACCTCTCGCAACATGCATACATTACGGTCAATCTATCCATAACCGCCTGCACGCCTATTTTTCACCTTGACTGTCCTGAGTAGAGAGCATACCATGAGCAATGTATCAAGTCTAGATACTCTACAAAACACAAAGTCTTCTGGCCCAAAAAGGGCGTGCGTTTTCACCAAAGGAGCTATGAACCCTTGACAAACGAAGCGACAACTACTATTTTGGTCAGTGCGCATTTTCAACCAGCATGGTTGGAGCGGCTGCAAAACATTGCACCCAATCTCCACATCATCTTGCACCCGACCGACTGGGATGAGAAAATACCGGACGAACTCTGGCACAAGGTAGAAATTCTTTACGCCTTCCCCTCATTCATGCATTTTCCCACACGCCAGCAAGCCCCACATCTACGCTGGATACAACTCTACTCGGCAGGAGCCGACCGCTTGATGCAACATCCACTATACAATACTGATGTGCTGGTTACAACCGCTAGCGGCGTACACGCGACCGCGATTGGCGAATATGTCTTGATGACGATGCTGGCCTGGTTTCATCGTCTGCCCACACTCTTCGCGTGGCAACACGAGCAGCTCTGGCCCAGAGGCGTACAGCGTTCATCCACCTTTCAACCCGAAGAGCTACGCGGCAAAACGGTTGGCATTGTCGGCTATGGCAGCATCGGACGCGAGGTGGCACGTCTGGCCACTGCCTTCGGTATGCGCGTACTCGCAATGCAGCGTGGCAACGATCATCGCGATCCCGGCTTTGTCTTCCCTGGCGTGGGCGACCGCGAGGGAACGTTGCCCACACGCTACTACACTCCACAACAATTACACGAAATGCTTGCTGAGTGTGATGTCGTCGTCGTAGGCGTACCACTGACCACAGAGACGCATGGCCTCTTCGGCGACGCCGCATTTCGCGCGATGAAACCAACTGCTTTTTTCGTCAATATCGCACGTGGCGATGTCGCAGACGAAGATGCTCTCATACGC
>DAICZM010000226.1 GCA_027311145.1 Ktedonobacterales bacterium | reverse complement strand
GAGACCATTGGGAGGGACTGAGCCGCATGAAGGCGGTGATTAGAGATGAGTTTGCAGATGGCTGCCGAGACGTACCAGGCGCAATGTGCGTTCCGTGGCATCGCTCATCAGAGCTGCGGCGTGTTGCATGGCATAATCGAGTGTCATGGGGCTGGAGGGCAAGACGGCGACGCCATCGATGCCCAGGTCGTAGACGATGCGGTATTGGGTGCCGAGGCCACCTGCAAGGGCGATGACGGGCAATGCATACTGTTTGGCGAGTTGTGCGACTGCGCCGACGCTTTTGCCATAGCCGGTTTGTATATCGAGTTGCCCCTCAGCCGTAATCACCAGATCGGCGGAGCGAATCAGTTCTTCCAGGTGAACGGCTTCGAGAACAATCTGTGCGCCAGGGCGTAACGTTGCCTGTAAGAAGGCGAGCAGGCCGGCTCCCAGGCCGCCTGCTGCTCCTGCGCCAGGAGTATCATGAACGCTGACATGCAGATCGCGCTCGATGATTTGCGCATAGTGATGCAGAGCGGCATCTAGTTCGGCAACGATGGCAGGTGTTGCGCCTTTTTGTGGTCCGTAGATGGCGGATGCTCCCAGCGGGCCATAGAGGGGATTGGTGACATCGCATGCGATAGCGAAGGTAGCTGTATGCAAGCGTGGGTCCATTGTATCGGTAGTGATTTGTGCGAGAGTTGCCAGGGCAGCACCACCGTGCGCCAGGGCATGGCCTGTTGAGGTGAGCAGCTTGGCCCCTAAGGCCTGGGCCATACCAGCGCCACCATCGTTGGTTGCGCTTCCGCCAATGCCGATGATGAAGTGGCGGCAGCCATAGTCGAGGGCGGCAAGGATTAATTCGCCAACGCCAGCGGTGGTGGTAATGCGTGGGTCGCGTTGGGCTGGTGGCACGAGTGGAAGCCCAGCAGCAGCAGCCATTTCGATAGCAGCGGTATGTCCATCGCCGAGCAGGCCAAAGAAGGCAGTGACAGGTGTTCCTAGGGGTCCTGTCACCGTGTGGGTAAGCAGACGACCTTGTGTTGCATCGACGAGAGCTTGTACGGTTCCCTCGCCGCCATCGGCAATTGGCACAATGGTGATAGAGGCATCAGGGTAGACGCATTGAGCGCCTTCTGCGATAGCGCGCCCGGCCTCAGCCGCGGTCAAGCTCCCTTTTAAGGATTGTGGGGCAATCACGATGTGCATACAAAACTCCTTCAATGGGTGATATTGGCGGGTGTGTGTTGTGGGAGCAGGGTATAGTGATGTGGGTCAAAATGGCGGGTGCGTTGCCGGAACTCAAAAGTGAAGCCGGGCCAGACTGTGGTATTGTGGCCGCGTGCATCGAGATACCAGCTTGCACAACCAGAGTTCCACACTGTTTTTTGCATACGGAGCTGCATTTCGGCATTAAATGTTTCCTGCGTATCTGCCTGTACCTCGACAACCGCGAGTGCGCGTTTTTTCATTGTGCGTAGACAATCCAGGATATAGGTGATTTGTGACTCAATCATGAAGACCATTGAGTTATGGCCGAGGCCAGTATTAGGGCCGATGAGCAGAAATAGATTGGGAAAGCCGGCAACTGTTGTGCCGAAATAGGCCTGTGCGCCCTCGCTCCATGCGCTGGCGAGGGCAAGACCGTCACGTCCATAAATACATTGCGGGAGTTGCGAGTCGGTGACATGGAAGCCTGTGGCATAGATAATCGTGTCGATGGCATGTTCCTGGCCGTCTTCGGTGATGAGGCTGTGCGCTTGTATAGCGCGGATGCGGTCGGTAATGACTTCGACATTGGGTTGTGTGAGTGCGGGGTAAAAATCGTCGGAGAGCAGGACGCGCTTGCAGCCCATAGTGTAGGTAGGCGTGAGTTTTTCACGTAAGATGGGGTCGGAGATATGTGCCTCCAAGTGTTGTCGAGCCAGCAGCATACCTTTTTCGATCATGGCTGGTTTGTAGACGAAACCCAGGGCTGTCAGCTCGCGTAACCAGTACATTTTTGCGCGTTCAAGTCGCTGTGCGAGAGGTAGGAGGCTAAATAAGGTCTGTTGCCAGGTGGGGATAGGGTGGTCCATCCGCGGGATAATCCAAGGTGGAGTGCGCAAGAAGAGCGAGAGGTGGCTGACGTGAGGTTGGATGCGTGGAACAAATTGGATAGCGGATGCCCCAGTGCCAATTACGGCTACCCGTTTGTTGGTCAGATCATAGTCATGACGCCATTGTGCGGAATGGAATGTGACGCCGGCAAAGTCGGCAATGCCGGCAATGGATGGGAGGGAGGGTTCGCTTAAAGGACCATTGCCGAGGATCAGGATATCCGCAAAAAGTTGTCCTTGTGTGGTTGTGATTTGCCAATATTGGTCAGCCTCACTCCATGTCGCGTTCAGCATTGTGCTGTTCCATTGAATATGCGGAATGATGCCGAAGCGTCTGGCGCAACGGCGCAAGTAGCTTTGAATCTCACGTTGTGGAGAGTATGTATGGCTCCATTGAGGATTGAGGGCAAAAGAGAAAGAGTAGAGGTGTGAAGGGATATCGCAAGCGCAGCCGGGATAGGTATTATCGCGCCACGTTCCTCCGATATCACTGGCCTTTTCAAGAATGACGAAATCATGGTGGCCGCTTTGGCGCAGGCGAATAGCCATGCCCAGGCCGGAGAAGCCAGTTCCCAAAATGGCGATGTGGACATGACGTATAGGCACTTCGGTGTGGGCTTCCTCATGGGGAAGCGTTGTGGGCTGATGATTGTCAGAAACATGGAACATAGTCATATTCTCCAGGGGTGAGTTACAAATAGGTTTGCTCTATCTCAAAAAGTATATCATATTCACGCTGGAGACAAATGCCATGCTGATAGAAATTGGCGCATCTCTACTAGACACAATGGGGATAATCCATGATATAATGAGGACCATTGTGGTGTTCCATGCTTGCTCAGATGTTATACCTGTAGTGTTTTGAACGGGGCTTGCGCATATTGGCATAAGCAACGCGAGACGCGGACAGCTGTTGTTGTGGCATGGTGTACCGTGGAGCTATTGAGCAGATGTGAAGGTATGTTTGTGACGATGGAACTCTCTCAGGAAGAAAGCTGTACGCTGGATATTATTAGCTCTAGCGCAGCTCAGACACAGCGACTGGGAATGCAACTGGGGTGTCTTCTGGATGGTGGCACATTGATTCTGCTCGATGGGCAGTTAGGAGCAGGGAAAACGACTTTCACACAGGGCTTAGCGCAAGGCTTAGCTATTCATGAGACGGTCAATAGTCCCACGTTTACGCTGCTCAAAGAGTATATGGGACAAGGGCATAAGGGGCAAGATGTTTCATCCGGCCTGGCACTTTATCATTTTGACCTCTATCGATTAGATGACCCTGAAGAGATGATCGATTTAGGTTTTGAGGATTATTTTTACGGCACTGGTGTTTGTGTTGTAGAATGGGCAGATAAAGCGGGCCATTTCTGGCCTGCTGAATGTTTACATCTACAAATGAAGGTGTTGAATGAAATACAACGTGACCTGTTGTTTAGTGCAACGGGGGCGCGCTATTGCGAAATTTTGAGGGAATTTCAGAAGAACGCTTATGCTACTGTTAGCTCTTGATACTTCTACTCGTCAGGCCAGTATTGCGTTATGCGCGGATGATGTTGTGTATGGCGAACATATCTGGCAGGTTGGCAAGAACCATAGTGTAGAGTTGCTCGCTCATGTGCAGCAGCTTTTTATGGAGTGTCATATGACGATGTCGCAGCTTGATGCTGTGGCTGTGGCAACTGGTCCCGGCTCGTTTAATGGTGTGCGTGTGGCGTTGGCAACGGCAAAAGCACTGGCTTTTGCGTTAAAAAAGCCATTGTTGGGCGTGACCACATTAGATATTAGTGCAGCCCAGCACTGGTATTGGCGTGGGCCGGTGTGTGCAATTTTGGAAGCAGGGCGTGCAGAACTCTATGCTGCGTGCTATGCATTCGAGCAAGTGGCAGAGAGCAATGGCAATCTGACGTATCAGATGCGTATGTTGGGCGACTTTCTCTTGCTCTCGCCGCAACAGGTGGCGCAGTATGTCTTAGAGCAAACGAGTGCCTGGTTTGCTGTTGCAGGTGAGCTACACGTGCCACCAACGCTCTTCTGTGGAGAATGTAGCCCAGCTTCTCAGCAGATACTTCAGACAATGATGCAGGAGCAAGGCCTCTTTGTGCAGGGGGCGCAGGCGATACGGCGGGCAGATGTGTTAAGTCAGCTCGCTTTTCGTCGCTTGCGCGCAGGCCAGGAGGATGATCCGTTGTTACTTGAACCACTCTACCTGCGGCGTCCGTCGATTACAAGCAGTAAGAGAAAGCGGTCGTTGCTTGGCAACAATGCGCAGGGACCGGATGCAGGTCAGAGTCAGACAGAAAGGGAAGAAGGTGCGTTACGTCATTGACCGAATGACGATGTTGGACGTGCCTCGCGTCGTCGAGATCGAGCGTCTTGCCTATCCTTCAACGTGGCCTCCAAGCGCATATCGTAAGGAGTTACAGGATAATCGCTGGGCGCACTATGTTGTCTTGCGTGATAAACAGATCGCAGACGAGCGTGTGGCGACTGTGCAAGAGGCTGATAAACCACGTCGAAATCGCTTGTTTCCACTTTCGTTGTTGCCCAGTCGTCCGGTAGCAGCTGTACCATCGTCTGATCTTGCCTCGATTATAGGCTTTGCGGGACTATGGCTGATGGTAGATGAGGCGCATGTGACGACAATTGCTATGCATCCAGATTTTCGCCGCCTTGGCCTGGGTGAACTCTTGTTAGTTAGCTTGATAGACATTTCGTATGAAATCGGAGCGAAATGGGTGACATTAGAGGTGCGTGTTTCCAATTATACCGCGCAAAATCTCTATCGCAAGTATGGTTTTCGCGAGGAGGGTTTGCGTCACCGTTACTATAGTGATAATAACGAAGATGCACTCATTATGTGGACTGAGGAGATTCATGCGCCATCATATAAAGAGAAGTTTCAGGAACTCAAAACGGCATTGTTAAAAAAACTGGAAACGCAGTAGTTGTGTCGGCGGGAATAGCTAGGGGCGAGTATGCTGATACTTGGTATTGAAAGCTCATGTGATGAGACAGGGGCGGCGTTGGTGCAAGATGGGCGTTACCTGCTTTCGAACGTGGTAGCTTCACAAATCGAAATTCATAATCGCTATGGGGGAGTTGTCCCCGAGGTTGCGTCGCGTCAACAACTTGCGACAATCATTCCGGTTATCGAGATGGCAATGGAACAGGCTGCATGTCGTTGGGAAGATGTCGATGCGATTGCGGCAACGTATGGTCCGGGGCTGGCAGGTTCGCTGTTAGTAGGGTTGACGGTGGGAAAGACGCTTGCTCTGGCGCGCAATTTGCCTTTTTTAGGTGTGAATCATCTGGAAGCGCACATTTATGCGAACTGGCTGCGGAAGGAGCCGGGGAAGATTGAGCGGGCCTCGGTACTGATCCCTGAGGATTGGCAATATCGTGAGGAAGACCCGCTGTTCCCGTTGCTCTGCCTGGTGGTATCGGGAGCGCATAGCGAGTTAGTGTTGGTGCGCGATCATGGGCAATATGAGTTATTGGGGCATACGCGCGATGATGCAGCTGGTGAGGCATTTGATAAAGTCGCAAGAATCTTGGGTTTGCGTTATCCGGGGGGACCCTCTATTCAAAAGGCGGCTGAAGAGATTGAAGATGAGTTGCAGCGTGAGCAGAAGCCGCTGGCCTTAGCGCGTAAAGCTTATCGTTTGCCGCGAGCTTGGTTGCGTGGGACCTATGACTTTAGCTTTAGTGGTTTGAAGACGGCGATGTTGCATCTGGCTGAGGGGGCGGTAGAAGAGCCATTGGGTAGCCGTGCGGCGGCTACAGCGATAGAAGGGGAGCCGGAAAAGCAAGAGACACGCCAGGTGAGCCAATATACGCGGATGGGGGCAATAGCGGCTCAAGAGAATCACGGTGTGCCAAATGTGGCTCTGTTGGCGTCGAGTTTTCAAGAGGCAGTTGTCGATGTCTTAGCCGTAAAAACGCGTATGGCGGCACAAGCGTATCATGTGAAGCAGGTTGTGTTGGCGGGAGGTGTGGCGGCCAATGTCAGTTTGCGCACTCGTTTGCGGCAAGAGCTAGCTCCGCTGCATATTGATGTACGCTATCCACCGATTGAATTTTGTACAGATAATGCCGCGATGATTGGCGGAGCCGCTTTTTTCCATGTGTGTCGTGGCGAACAAGATGGCCTTGAGTTGGATGTTCAGCCGGGCTTGAGTTTGCCGTTTGAGAAATGAGCAATGTATGTTGAAGCAGAAAGCCTATGCACTTGGTATTGACTTGGGGGGAACCAAAACACTCGCAGCCGTCATTGATGTGACGACGGGCGAGGTGGTGGCTTCGGCACGCAAGCGCACACGTGCGGAGCGGGGACAGGATTTTGTCTCGCAGCGCACGATTGAGCTAGCAACGGCAGCCATCAATGCGGCACAATTGCCGCCGGAAACAGTGATGCTTGCCATTGGTGTTGGGGCAGCCGGGCAGATCGACCGTAAGGCTGGTATCGTCCTAGACGCGCCTAATTTAGGGGTGCGTAATATGGCCCTGGGCGATATTTTGCACCAGCAGTTCAATGTGCCGGTCTCGGTCGGCAATGATGTTGAGGTTGCAGCATTGGGCGAATCGCTCTATGGAGCAGGGCGTGGCTACACAAATTTTGTCTGTGTCTTTGTGGGCACAGGGATTGGCTCTGGTATCGTGCAGAATGGGCGCATGTATACAGGCTTGACGGGTACGGCTGGTGAGATTGGGCATATGACGATTCAGGCGGGTGGGCGTATTTGCGGCTGTGGTAGCCGAGGATGCCTGGAAGCTTATGCGTCGCGTACAGCCATGACACGTGCCATCCTGGCAGAAATCCATCATGGACGGCAGTCGGTTTTATCTGACGATGCGGCGCGCCTGTTGAAAGATGGTGATACAATTATCCGTTCAGGTGTGCTTGCCAGTGCGATACAGCAACGTGACGAGCTTGTCACCGAGGTCGTGACGGATGCGGCGGATTATCTGGGCTATGGGCTGGCATCGGTCATGAATTTTTACAATCCCGATGGCATTATTTTGGGTGGGGGCGTGATCGAGGCAATTGATCTCCTGTTTGAAACTGCGGTCCATCGGGCGCGTACAGCATCTCTTGCAGCTTCAGCGCGCAAAACCCCGATCTTGCGTGCGCGTCTCGGCGATTTTTCTGGTGTTGTGGGGGCAGCTTGTCTGGCGGCACAGGCAGCAGGCTATGCGTTTCCTACCAATGCCTGAGTGAACTCCTAAGCACTCTCGCATGTTTGTAGTAAAGCGGCTATCGACTACATCGGCTTCGTCGTGAGAGCGTTGTGAAGCAGGGAGCTTGAGATATTCTAAGTAGGAAAAGGAATGAGTTCCCACATTTACTTTGAGTGGTTCAAGGACAGTTTTTTGGAATGTTTCTTGTGTTGTGGTCACACATAATCTCCTGAAGGGATGTAATCAATAGGCAGGAGTGTGTCGCATATACATACACAC
>DAICZM010000225.1 GCA_027311145.1 Ktedonobacterales bacterium | reverse complement strand
ATGTTTCAATTCCACACGGACTGGTTGGTCGCTTCACACTTAACTGTATCGGCGTCACACGCAACACGTTTAATGTTTCAATTCCACACGGACTGGTTGGTCGCTTCACACGGCCTGTGCCTCGCGCCGCTCTACAGGCGGCCCCAAAAGACGTTTTGCGAGGCACTCGTTTTTTTGCCTCACTTTTGCCCATCTGATTGCTCACTTCCTTACTATAGCATAAATGCATTGCGTTTGCAATAGCCTGAGAAGCCATGCGAGACATTCCTCTTTTTTTGCGAGGCAGCGAGCGTAGCACTATGTTCACTCCGTGCCTCGCAAAAAGGTTCACAGCAGGTAGACATGCTCCTCTTTTGGCGGCTCTCCACATCCCAGCACTTCTACACGTGAGTGACAACTACCACAGAGGCCATAAATGCGCACAGTGTCTTCCTTGTGGTGAATTTCTTTATGCAGACGGGCCTCCATTTTCATACGCTGTTTTTTATCGAGAAAACACTCGAAGACACTGTATTGGACCCAGGTTCCATAGCCGGTGAGCGCACTATGTACACGGGTGCGGCGACGATCATTGGGGATGTCATAGCTAACGACGTAGAGCATCGTCTCCTCGCCATGCCGTCTGTGTTCATTTTCATTCATCGCTCACCCCTTTAGCGTACTACCAATGGCAGATAGTCTGGTATCTCGTGCGTGAGCCATTTGGCGAGCAGACGAACCTGGAGTTCTATGCATCGTTGATAACTGGTACGATAGCCGAAATAGGGATGTTGTAGTTCCTCTTGTAGGCGTTCTTCAAACTTGCCATAAAATGTTTTGCGCGCAGTCGCTTTGAGATGAATTACGCCCAGTTCTTCCTCAAAATCTTGTGCGGTCAGAATACGGTGATTGACTACATTGAGTACGACTGAATCGGCGATGATTGGGCGGAATTCTTCCATCAGATCGAGTGCGAGAGAGGGGCGTCCATAGCGCGGTTGATGCAAAAAGCCGATGTATGGGTCCAGGCCGACAACCTGAATAGCTGATGCGACCTGATGCGAGAGCAGTGTGTAACCTAAACTGAGCATGGCATTGATCGGGTCAGTGGGTGGACGCCTGCGCCTGTGGGTGAATGTCAGTGAGCCTCGTAAGAGTTTTCCAAAGACCTGAAAATATGAGGCAGAACCACTGCCCTCAATACCCAAGAGCGAACCAACCGTTTTTGCGTGTGCTGTTTGTTGTACCATCGCGCGGATGGCTGTAGTGGCGTCGCTAATCTCATTATCTTGTAGTGAACGGTTGGCACGTAGCAGCATAACGCGCATATTTTCCAGTTTGCCGCGCACACACGCACTGGCGATACGCAGGGCTTCGTGCTGATCGGTATGGGCGCGATGCTGTTCACGGCGTAAGAAAGCATTTTTTGCGATTGGCGGTGAGAGTCGTCCACGAAATTGACCATACATTGAGAGGAAACATATCTCGATACCACGTTCTAGCAAGGTATGGAGGGCGGGCGTCGTGAGCGTTACATCGCCTGATACGACGACCTGCGAGACCTTTGTGAGTGGAACCTCAACTTTGCGTTTATCGGGATATTGGATCAGCAGATATTCGTCGCGCTTTTTTACAATAGACTGCTGTTCATTTAAGTAGAGCGTTGTCATGGTAATGTTCTCCGTTTAAACTTCTTCTTGGACGTGTGTGGCTAAGAAAAGGACTTCACGAGGCAGGCAGAGCGGTTCCAGACTACAATCGTGGCATTTCGGATGCATGGTGGGGAGTGGAGAGCGGCGTGTGACTTTGCCTTGTAGTGGTGGGGGGAGCGTTGCCTGTTCCAGTAGTCTAAATGCCGCGTGGATGGTCCCTTCCGTGTGTTGACGGAGCTTCGCGTCGAAAAGAATTTCCTCGCGATGGGCAGAGCCAACATAGAAAATAAAGCCACGTGGAATGGTTTTTCCGCTCATCTCTTCCAGACACAAAGCCTGTGCGCAAAGCTGGACATGGTCATTTAACCATTCGCCCATTTTGCCTTTTTTGTATTCGATGGGCGTCAGTTGGCCTGCATCTTCTTCAACGATATCAGCAAAGCCACTGAGTTTGAGCCGTGTTGAGTGAATCCAGACACGGCGTAAGGTCGTAATGCCGTCGCGAGTGGTGGTGGCCCCGCTATCGCTCATCTCGTGGTACATTGTGCCTTCAATGGTATGGACATTCTCAATAAACTCACTCAAGGCACATTCGTAGTAGAAGCGGCGTGGGCAGTATTCCAACGCATTGAGATAAGAGATAGAGAGGGGTTGCTCATCCTCGAAACTAGATTCTTCAAGCATGGTGATACTCTCCTACTGGGGTGATTGGTCTGACCTGTCCTAGTCCCATCGCCGTCTTATAGCCAATGCCGCTATAGAATGCGAACTGGGCTAATAGCAGAATTTGCTGGCGCACGGTTAGCGGGCTATCAGGCGTGCTGGTTTCATCGGGGCCGCGCAACTGGTAGGTACACGTGCCGACAAAGCCACGTTGAGGATATTTTACAAATGAGACGAAGTGTGGGCGAAGATCATAATGGCTGATAGGCATGCCATCATCCTGAATGTAGCGTTCGATGCATTCGACCTGAACGACGTGTGCGATCTCAGGCGGAGCCAGTTCGCGCCAGCGAATGGCCAGCATAGGAAAAATATAGAGTGGGAGTGGCAACATGGCGTAATGGTTGCCGTGTTGTTTGTTGTGACGATTGATCCAATTGATCGTCGTGAGAGAAGCAAACTCCAGGCTAAGCGTTTCGGTTTCTTGCATAGAGCGTGCCTGTAGTTGTTCGACAAGTGCTGCAAACGTGGTGAAACCCGTCCAGCCAGCTGGGTCAGCAGACATCACCGCCTCTTGCAAGAGGAAGTCTTGCTTGCCGAGACGCATGAATGGTTCGCGTTCGATGTCAGTTGTCTGCATTGTGGGATGGACTAAGGCTGTATAAAGGAGAGGAAACAGATCAGTGAGCAGTAGGGTGATGCGCACAGTATAGATCTTATCAGGGAAAAGGGGCAGATGTAGGTTTTTATATTCAGCCTCACGCATTCGCTCTGCGGCGAAGGGAAATTGCAGGCTAGAGCAGGTAAAGAGGCGGCGTTTCCCGTCTTCATGAAGCCATGCGGAGACTTCTGGGGCAGCTGAGCGCACCCAATTGAAAAAGGCGGCGTGGACCTGTTCGCCAGAAAAAGCCATCAGTGATCCCTGTGTGAGCGGGCGCAGTTTTAACACGATGGCATAGAGTCGGGCGGGAGCCGTCGAAGCGAGGGGGATGTCCATTGTACTATCCTTTCGTGATGGTACATTGTTAAACTTCCTATGACGGTGCGTACATGTAGAGACACCTCTTGTGGGTATTTTTACATGTACACACCGTTAGGCCCATCAGAGCGTAGCGTGCATACCTTTCTTTAGAGCGTGGGGCGATACTGCATGTCGCCAGGCAGACGAATAGTATCATCGCCAAACACCGACTCATAGTAATCGCTTGCGACATACACGTTTGTCACCAGACTGGCGGGAGCCATGGCGATAATGTTGCAGTTTGTTGGCATTTGTGGCAGATCAAGTGGGTTGAGCGTGCCACTCATCCGTTGTTCTTGTTTCTCCAGGCGAACCCGTTTAGCGTTTTGTGTCACGGTATGTATCTGCCCTTTTGCCATCCATTTGCCCAGGCGGATCCAGCGTGGGAGCGTGATTTCTGTCTCGCTTAGCACAAAGAACTCGAAGAGGCTCTCAGGGGCGAGTTCTTTGGCGCGCCCAAAAACAACCTGATTACTACTTACCTGTGACATCAAGTTGTAATAGTTTACATTTGACATCTTAAAGGTACTGAAGGCAAATGTATAGCGAATGGGTTGTGCTGGCGTGACATACACTTTGCGCGCATTCAGCGTTTTGAAATCGTCCGCATAATGTGGAATTTGGACCGCATTGGCATAGGGAGATTAGACGAGGCCGAGGGCGTAGGTTAGTCCATAGTTATGCAGATATTTCTCGGTCTCGTACAGTCTTCCCATTTCGCGCGATGCATAGAAAAGGTAGTCGTGCAATACCAGTTGGCATCTGGTTATCAACATTGCTCGCCTCTATTTCTTGGTACTCTTCGCCACTTTTGACTCAATGCCAAAACTCTCGGCATAGCGCAGTGTTTCCGCATTGGCCTGGGTTAGCACCGCTCGTAGGCGGCTCTCGTCGCTGGTCAATTGGAGCGTCTCTTGCAAGAGTGCTTCAAGGGTGTCGCCTGTGAGTAGGCGGAAGACGACGCCATCTTCTTGCAGTAGCGAGGGAATAACAGTGGTCACTGCGTTTTGCACATCCTCACGTAGAAGCGGACTTTTGGCGCGTTGCTCTGGTGTCAGGATGTCATAGGTTGCCTGACAAAGTTGCAGGTTGGAGAAAATTTCACCGTCTGCGAAGACGATGGCGGCAACCAGATTTTGCACTGTGCCGGTGCGTGTATTTTGCGCACCATAGCGGCGTGTGCGCAAAATATTGTTCAGCACATAGATAAATTCGGCCTCAGTTGGGTCTTTGATTGTGACGACTGCAGGGAAGTAGACCTGTGGCAAGACATAGTCCTGTTCGCCCAGCGAGGTCTTCATTTTGCCACCTTCGCTCATCGTCCCATTTTCGTAGGGGGCGTTGAAGGTGAACTGCTGGTGCGACGTGTCGTAGCCAGTGATCGAGAAGGCCGAGTCCACCAGGACCTTTGAGCGTTCTGAACCTTTGTCGCCGATGGCAAAGCCGTAGTAGATGCAATCGGGGCATTTTTTGCAGAAGTCGCTGCTGTTGTATTCGCACGCTGTAACAATGCCGTAGCGGCGCAGCAACTCGCGTCCGGTTAGACGTTCTGGTGTGGATTGCTTGCGCTTGAACAAGACGATGCGCGAGGCCGGTCGCTGATTCTCGCTTTTGCGGCCCAGACTGACGCGGCCCAGGTTCAACTCACCATCGGTCTGGAAGAGGGCGAACGAATTGGTCTCGCGCAACAGGACGATGTGCGCGTATTTGCCCATCGGCAATTTAGGAATGTCCGTCTGAAAGATATCACTGGCTGGAATGTGCTGTAAAAACATGATAGTAATACTCCTTTTTTGTTCTCGCGTAAAGCATCGTGTGCTTTTTGTATTTGGGTGATAGCTAGAGCTAGGCAATCGGTGTTGGTTCTGCTTCCTGCTCTTGAATGCGCTGTTGGGTACGTTGATGCACGTAATACGCCTCACAGCCGTCTTTGAAGCGGTTGATGCGACTGCGCAGCGTGCCGCGTTCGCCCTGGCAGTAAGTAAGGAAAATCTGCTCGTAGAAGAACTTGACGAACTCGCGGACGGCAGGTTCTTCTTTCGGGTCGATTTCACGTCCGCGAAAGACGGCATAGCCCGTTGCCTGACGGCTGCGCACGCGGTCAAGCCAATTTTTCAGCTCGCCCTGAATCTGCCAGAGCAGATCATCTGGTTCAATATTTAGGGGACTGTTGATGATGGCGCGGGCTACGATATCGACGGGCTTGAGGATCGAATGGGTCTCATAACCGCCGCGATAGAATGTAGTGTAGAGGTCTACACATTGCTCGATGTTGCTCACATTTTCCTCCAAGATGTCTGCATAGATATGCAGGTAGCGTTTGGCCTCTTTCGGATAAAAGGACTCGCTCCCGCTGCGCTGCTGTTTGCGCAAGTAGTGAAACAGGTAAAGAGGATCGGTTTCCAGGTCGCGTGTGATGCCGTTCAGGTGTTTCCACTCTGGACGGCCTTTTTGGGCGTAGGTATCCAGATTAACGCCATAGATACTGCTCAGTAGACAAAGTTTGTGCATTAATTGGTTAATGCGCAAACGAGGTGTTTTGAGCAGGCGTGCCAGATAGGGATGTGGTGCATCGAAAATGACTGTCTCGCGAAAATCGCGTCCAGACGAGAACAGTGCTAGCGACATTTCGGAGCTGACCACTTTTGTGCTGGTGAGCAGTGGCAGGGCCAACGCGAGGAAGGCAGGCATGGCCCAGCTTGAGGTGTCGTCATCATCTTTGCCTGCGCGCACGCCAAAGAGGATGAGACCAGGATAGGCCGAGGGTTGGAATTTGATGTAACTGCGCTGCTTGCTGCTAGCGAGAGCGGGAGCATCTTCGCTCTCATCATCCTCATCGTTTAGTGAGACCATTTGTGCTTCCGCTGTCTCTTCAGCGGCTGCGAACACCTCTAAGGCCATCAGCGACGGCATCGAGATGTCTTCGCCGTCGAGTTGTCGGCGTATGGTGAAAAAGTTGATATCTTCAAGCTGTTGAATCAGGCCCTGAACCAGCGCGCCCGTTTCGGCGGTAAAGAAGAAGTTGGGGTAGATGGCGAGATATTTGGTTTTGAGTGCCTCAAATTTGCTACCTGTCAGGCGCAACTGGCCTTTTTGCAAAATTTGGCGCAGCATCAGTTCAAGTGCGCAGATCGCACAGATACCGCCTGCACTCTTGCCAGCGTAGAGCGAGAGTTTGTTTTTGTAGACCCAGGGTTGAAACAAGACGGCATTGTCGCTCTGCTCTTCGGTCGGATAGGCACTATTGCAAAGTGTGCAGATCAACTGGCGTCCTTTGCTTTTGGCGCCCGCGTAACGGGTGAGTTCTGCTTTGAAATCGGGAAATGTGCCGCCCTTGCGCACGGCGAGCGGTAATTCGACGACGCTGTCGAGGTAGTTTGTCAGATGTGTGAGATATTTTTGTGGCATACGTTGGCGTATAACAGAGCCTGCTTGTTCGATGATGAGATGAAGTGTTGAGAGAAAGAGGGTAAACAGGCTCTGTGTGCCGTCGTAGGTATCCATGCCGGGATGGTCGCGCAGGTAGCAGGCGGCAAGCCAGAACCAGCGATACTCAACGCCGCCCTTATTGGGGATCAAGCGTGACTGTTCCCAGTAGGGTGTGAGTTCCATGTGTTGGATGACGGCACGTTGGACCTGCTCGCGTAATTGTGCGTGCTGCTTGGGGTCGAGCAAATCTAGCATGGTCATGAAGACAACGGAAAGGAAACGACTGACGATGCCTGTGCGCTTATCTGTTGGCAGGTCAAGTGGCAACGTGGCTGGTAGCTCGCCATTGCTTTGCATCTGCCGCAGTTTGGTGAATGGAATGGCGGTAATATCGTTCGTTGTGCGGTTAATCGTATTTTGTGCAAGAAGCTCCGCATATTCTTCAAGTGTCAGAAATTCAAAGTAGTAGTCGGGATGTTTCGCGATGCCCTGAATGCTGAACTTGAAACCAGGAGCCTGAGTCTTGATGCGTTCTGCACAGATTTGGCGGAGCTGGGCGCGCACCGTTGCAACGATCTGTGCGGTAGTGATCGCAATGGTGAGTGACCTGCGCTTGAGATAGACAACGCCATCAGAGAAGAAGAGGTAGGGCCAGATACCTTCGCGCCCATCTGTAAAGAGCTGCACAAGTCCGGTATTAATGACATTAGTGAGTAGGCCGCGTGTCTCGCGCAGTTGATGATAGCTAAACTCCAGTGTATCGTCGCTCAATGCAGCAAGAATGGTGCTGAGTGTCTGTGCCTCTTTTTCCAAGAGAATGGCGGAAGGCGAGGCAACCAGATAGGCGATATGATCAGAGTAGGTGCAGAGACGCC
>DAICZM010000224.1 GCA_027311145.1 Ktedonobacterales bacterium | reverse complement strand
ATGCTTTCCTGACGCTGAGCAACATTTTCTCTTACCTGGAAACTTATCGCTATGGCAATAAGCACGCTCTGAAAAAGCTCTGTGAACCTTTTTTTGCCACTCCAGAGCAGCGTCCCTCGCTGCTTGTGCGCCGTATTGCTCGGATTGCCACTGTATCGACGCTTGAAAAAAATGTGCTATTGCGCGTCATTATCAATGCTTTTGTGCCAGTAGAGACATATGCGGCTTATCGTTTGCGGCATTATAAAGCACAAGTGGCAGAGCATCTCCCGGTCTGGCTTGAGTGCTGGTTTGAGCTTGAGGCACTGTGTTCACTGGCGACGTTCGCCTATCTCAATCCCGCCTATATCTTGCCAGAGCTACAGGCGCAAGGCGAGGGAACGTTGTTTACTGCACGCTCATTGGGCCATCCATTGTTGCCTGACGGGAAAAAGGTCACGAATGATTTCGCCCTCCAGGAGATGGGACAGATCGTGATTATTACTGGCTCAAATATGTCCGGCAAAAGCACCTTTTTGCGCACGTTGGGCGTCAATCTCTGTCTGGCTTATGCGGGTGGTCCGGTGGATGCCACGCTGCTGCAAACGCGCCTTTTTCGCCTTTTTACCTGTATTCGCGTTAACGACTCGGTCACCGACGGCTATTCATACTTCTATGCCGAGGTACGTCGTCTCAAGGCCCTGCTTGCTGCCGCGAAAGAGCAGACAGATGTGCCATTGTTCTTTCTGATAGATGAGATTTTCCGCGGCACGAATAATCGCGAACGTTTAATCGGGAGTCGTTCATATATTCGTGCGCTGGCGCGCCAGCACTGTCTGGGGGTGATCTCGACGCACGATCTGGAATTAGTGAAGATCGCGCAACATTTGCCTTTGGTGAGCAACGATCATTTCCGTGAAGATGTTTTGAATGGGTGCATGGTGTTTGACTATACGCTGCGTGCTGGTCCCAGTCCTACCACAAATGCGCTAAAAATCATGCGTTTAGAGGGATTGCCAGTGGAAGAGGAAGAAGGGGTATGACACCCTGCATGACCCTCACAAGAAGTGTCATGCAGGGTACACGTATCAAGCCTTCTTCTGCTGGAATGCATCCGCGAAGTCGGCATAGAAGCGCATGGTGTGGGGGTTGCTCATTGCGTCAGTGCTGCTGGCTTTCTCAATGGGAATACCCATCAGGAGCTTCTTGATTGGTACTTCCATCTTCTTGCCGCTCAGTGTGCGTGGTACGTCTTTGACTACGATAATGTCGTCAGGCACGTGATGTGGTGAAACGTTTTTGCGCAAGCTCTGACGGATACGATTTTTCAGCGCATCATCTAGTGGTATATTGTCGCGCAGGACAACGAACAGTGGCATGTAATAGTTGCCACCCGGCAGCTCAACGCCAACGATCAGGCTATCGAGTACTTCTGGTAGCCCTTCGACAACACGATAGATTTCGCTGCTACCCATGCGAATACCCATGCGATTGATGGTTGAGTCAGAGCGTCCGTAGATGATTGCTCCGCCGTGTGGTGTGATTTTGATCCAGTCGCCATGTCGCCAGATGCCGGGATACATCTCGAAGTAGCTCTCACGGTAGCGTTTATCATCGGGATCGTTCCAGAAGAAGAGCGGCATCGAGGGCATGGGTTCGGTAATCACCAGTTCGCCGACTTCGTCATAGAGCGGCTGGCCTTGCTCGTCGAAGGCCTCGACTTTTGCGCCTAGACTGCGGCACTGAATTTCGCCAGAATAGACGGGCAGTAGCACAGAGCCGCCGACGAAGCCGGAGCAAACGTCAGTGCCGCCGCTCATCGAGGTGAGCCAGACATCGCGCTTGACATGCTCATAAATCCATTGGAAACCTTCGGGCGGCAGTGGTGAGCCTGTTGAACCAATGCCATGTAGTTCGCTCAGGTCGTAGCTGTTGCCCGGCTCAATTTCAGCCTTCATACAGCTCGCGATGAAGCCCGCGCTGGTTCCAAAGAGTGTGATGCCCGTGTCAGCAGCGAATTTCCAGAGTGTACCAATATCGGGATAGGCCGGACTGCCGTCATACATCATGACCGTTGCGCCAACTTGCAGGCCGCTGATGAGCAGGTTCCACATCATCCAACCTGTTGTGGAAAACCAGAAGAAGCGGTCTCCCGGTTTGAGATTCAGTTCGAGAGCAAGGGCTTTGAGATGCTCAAGCAGAATGCCGCCCTGGCTCTGCACGATAGCTTTGGGCAAGCCAGTCGTGCCGGAGGAATAAAGAACCCACAATGGATGTGAGAAGGGAACCTGCTCAAAAACGAGTACGGCCTCGGGATGGGCGATCAATGTTGACCATGCCAATGTGTTTGTCAGTTGCGTGTTGGCTTCAACGGCTTCATGCTCGAACATGTAGGGCACGAGGACTGTTTTTTGCAGCGTTGGCAGTTCTTTTTGCAGCTCCGCCACGAGAGGACGGCGATCAAAGGTTTTGCCGTTATACTGATAGCCATCGACGGCGAACAAAACTTTTGGCTCGATCTGCTTGAAACGATCAATCACGCTGCCGACACCAAAATCGGGTGAGCAACTGGACCAGATCGCTCCGATGCTGGCAACGGCGAGAAATGCCATTAACGTCTCAGGAATATTGGGCATGAAGGAGACGACGCGGTCGCCAGGCTGCACACCCAGTGCGCGCAAGGCCTGTGCAAGCGAGGCCACTTTGGTGCGTAGCTCCTCCCATGAGACCGCCCGCTGTGGCACGCGCTCAGAACGGAAAATGATCGCGGGATGTTCAGTCGTCGCGTTTCTGAAGGCATGTTCCGCATAGTTCAGTTGCGCACCGGGGAACCAGAGCGTACCGGGCATTTTGCGTTCTTCCATTACGCTTGTATAGGGTTGTGAGGCTTGTACCTGAAAATAGTCCCATAACGAAGCCCAGAAGTCTTCGATGTGTGTGACCGACCATTGCCATAGTTCGTCACGAGAGTGGAGGGTTAGCCCCTTCTCGCGGGCGAGCCACTGCATATATTGGGCAACATTGGCCTGTTGTTTCAGTGTTTCACTTGGTTCCCAAAGGGGCGGGTCGTTATGAAAAGAAGTCACCATTGTACTTTCCCTCTATCGACTATTGGGGTGAGGAGAGATACTCGTTGTTGGCTCACCCGTCTATTCTATATGGTAACACATTTGCCGACGGGGGCGTGGTATGATGGACAGTAAGCCTCAGCCATAGTTGTTTAGATTCAGCGGCTTTTTATGTAGTTGACCTGGCTATACGGAAAGAGACTTGTTTGGCAACCTCGCAAAAACCTTTCAGCACAATGACAATCGTGCAGGAAATACGGCATAAAATCCCACTGCTGTTCCCTTTTCTTTGTATTACTGAATTGCTCTATCTACTGCTTTTTGCGCTTTCACCGCTGCCACATCTGTCTATGAGCGATTCTCCCGTCCCAGATGCCTATGCCTGGACCCTGCTCCCCTTTCACTTGCTGCTCATGTTGCTTGGCCCTCTCCAATCTTCGTGGTTGCCATCGCTCCTGTTTGTACTGACCATTATCATGCTGCTTGGTATGTATGCGTGGCTACTGGTGCTGCTTGTGCGCAAACCGATTGTACGGGTCTCGCATCGCTGGTTGTTCTTGCTGCTCGGCGGCACGCTGCTTTTTGGTCTGACCCTTTTCTTTCAACCCAAGCTGTTCTCCGATGATGTTTTTACCTATATTTTCTCTGGTCGCATCCTGGTCATTTATGGGGCAGACCCTCTAAATACTGCCCCTATTCAGTTCCCGCATGACCCATACTTGCAATGGGTTATCTCAGGACGGTATGCCCCCAATATCTATGGCCCGCTCTGGCTGTGTATCTCTTACTTGCTCGTTGCCTTTGGAGCGGGGCCAGCACCAACGCTGTTGCTCTTTAAGGGTTTGGCTTTGCTGGCGCACCTGCTGAATAGTCTACTGGTTTGGGCCATTCTCAGCAAAATTGCCCCCGAGCGTCGTCTGCTTGGAATATTGCTCTATGCCTGGAATCCACTCGCGCTCATTGAGTTGGCTGGCAACGGGCATAGTGAAGGTGTACTGCTCTTCGTGTTGTTGCTCGCTGTCTGGCTACATGTCTATAGCCAACGTGGTGGACGTTGGCGCACAGTGGGCGTTCTTGCTATTCTTGGTGTTGCGGTTAGCGTGAATTTGATCTCTCTACTGTTGCCTCCGCTCTATATCTGGTTTGATTTACGCCAGCAAAAGCGTCTGTTGCGCCTGCTGTGGGGATGCTGTTGGCGTGCATGTGTGCTGCTCATACCCGCACTAGCCATTTCTATTCCCTTTTGGCGTGGTGCATCAACCTTTTTTGCCATTACCTCAGCTATTGACATGACCCATTTTGTCCACTCACCTGTCGGTACGTTTGCAGACCCCTTGCGGGCAACGTTTGTTTTTGTGGCGCAAACACTGCATTTCCCTCCGTTCTTGCATCCTGTGACTGCTGCTGATATCACGCTGCGCTCGTCGGCAACGTTTATTTTTGTGCTGCTCTACACCAACCTCTTTAGCCAGATACGCCAGGCTCCGACCACCATGCAGCCTGCAACATATAACGCGTCCGCGCTCTGGATACCGGGTATCGATGTGTTACTCAGTAGTTGGGGCATAGCCGTCTTCTGGTATATGATCCTTGTTTCGGGCTGGTTCTGGCCCTGGTATATGTTGTGGATTCTGTGGGCGGTTGTTCTGCGCCGTTTTGATGCTCTCACAGGGGCCGTGCTGATCTTATCTGGTACGTCGCTCTTGTTCTATCCTTTACAAGAATTTGCTAGAGGGCCAATTGCATCGTACCAGCCAGCACTCATCTTCGGCATTGCGCTCTTCTATTATATGATTGTTGGTAACAGAGAGCGGAAAAAAGAAAGGACGCAGGTACTCTATGACGGACGAAGTCAGACAACGCAAGATTGAACATGTGAATGTGGCGTTGGGACAGGATGTCTCGGCCCCACAGCGGGCCAGTTGGAGTGATATTCAGTTTGTGCATCAGGCCTTGCCAGAAGTGGACCTGGACGCCATCGACACGAGTGTGAATTTTCTGGACCATACGCTACGCTATCCCATTTTTGTCTCTTCCCTGACTGGGGGCCATCCTGACGTGATGAATATCAATCGCAACCTGGCGCGTGCTGCCGAGCAGTATGGCTTGGCAATTGGTGTGGGTAGCCAGCGCGCTGCCATTGTCAATCCTGATCTTGCGCCCACTTATGCCGTGATGCGCGAACATGCTCCCCATGCTTTCCTGATTGCCAATATTGGCGCGCCCCAATTTATTCCCCAAGCGCGTCACGTAGCCTTCACGCTTGAGCAGGTGCAGTGCGCGATTGACATGATCGGAGCCAATGCCCTTGCTGTGCATATGAACAATCTGCAAGAGGCAGCGCAACCGGAAGGGGATCGCAGGGCTGTTGGTGCGGCTGCCGCCCTCAAGGCATTGACTGCTCAGGTTAAGCTTCCGGTAATTGCTAAAGAAACGGGTGCGGGTGTCAGCCGCGAGCAGGCGTTTTTGTTGCGCTCGTGTGGTGTCTCAGCAATTGATGTCGGTGGAGCGGGTGGCAGCAGTATGGCGGCGATGGAAGCGGAACGCTCGCGCTCGCGAGGTGATTAGCGCACGTTGAGCATCGGCCTGCTGTATCGCGACTGGGGCATTCCTACGCCTATTGCGGTTGTCGAGGCCAGCACGGCGCGTCTGCCGCTGATCTCGACGGGTGGAGTGCGCAGTGGGTTGGATATTGCGCGCGCCTTGACCTTAGGGGCCAGCGTGGTTGGTATGGCCTTCCCGTTCCTCAAAGCTGCCAGCGAGAGCTATGAGAGTGTCTGTGAATTGCTGGAGACGACGATAGCCCAACTGAAAGTCGCAATGCAACTAAGCGGGGCTGCCACGATAGCCCAATTGCGCGAGGTGGACGTGGTCGTGACGGGCGAGACGCGCAACTGGCTCACGATGCGCGGCTTTGAGGAAGACCTGAAAGCGATGGCGCAGCGCAGATGGCGCAGAATGTAGGATAGCTAAGCGATTTGATGAGATGGAGTATGCTAATCCATTTCATCAGTATCTTAATGGCTCCATCCTTTGCTAATAAGGATGGAGCCATCGGCTATTCCTTCTTTTTTGATGAAACGCCACTGACGACCAGGGCGACGACAATCACGACGATAGCAATCACGATCAGTCCCCCAATAAGCAATACGAGAGGGCTTGGGCCAACTATGCTCATGCTTTCTTCTCCTCTTTCTGATTTCTTTGATATAAGGGTACAGTAAAATAGAAGGTTGTGCCTTTATCAAGAGTAGTATCGAAGCTGATTGTACCACCATGCTGCTCGACAATCAGTTTGGCGATGGATAGACCAAGGCCATAGCCACCCATACGTGATTGTTGACTGTGATTGGATTGGTAGAAGCGTTCAAAGATGTGTGGCCGATCATCAGGAGGAATGCCATAGCCGGTGTCGATGACTGAGATGATGGCAAAATGTTCATCATAGGGCCGGATGCGCACCGTCACAGTCCCACCTGGGGGGGTAAACTTGATCGCGTTGGCCAGCAGATTGTTGAAAACCTGTTTCATGCGTTGTGAGTCTATGAAGAGCGAGGGTATGGTGGTGGCGATATCTTGATGAAGCACAACCTCGGCCTTGCGTGCCTGTGGTTGCAGATTGTTGACCACCTGGCGCACGAGGCCACGAATGAGTACTTCTTGCTGTTTGATCTCAAATTGACCCAGGTCTGAACGCGTCATAAAAAGGATATCTTCAACTATCGAGATGAGTTGCTGAACACCCTCCTGTGTATAGCCCAGGTAGGTATGCTGCTCCTCTGTCAATGCGCCCATGTGGCCCTGGAGTAGCAGATCAATGAAACCATGTACTGAGTTGAGGGGCGTGCGTAATTCGTGCGAGACCATCGAGATGAAATTGGAGCGCACACGATTGGCGACCTTGAGTGCTGACATGTCGCGGGCAGTGAAAACCACACAAAGACCCTCGCCCGCGTCTATTGGCGTCACACTGGTGGAGACCTCGCAAGAAGCCCGTTCTGGGCCAATAATTAATTCTTCATTTGGCAATGCCCGCTGTTCTTGCTTGACACGGCTGAGCGGACAACTCGACGTGCCACAAAGCAGCATATGATTGAGGTTGTGGCAACGCACGGCATCAGAGCAATGCTGTCCAACCAAATCTTGCATGGCCTGCCCCAGCACATGTTCTGCTGCTGCATTGGTCTCTAATATCCGAAAACGCTCATCAAGAGCGAATATCGCATCCGGTGTAGCGGCGAGCATGGTTTTTAGGTAGCGGTAGCGGATGCTTGCCTCTTCCTCTGGATTTTCTGGCAGGTCTTGCTGGTGTTGCATACGTTCAGAAAGAGCCAGCCTCCGTCCCTTTGCAGGCTCTTGCGCGCCAGTTTCGTCCTCTACACTATCTGCGCGCACTACCTCAGGATGATACTGTTTTGTTGCCACTACCGTTTGTTTATGAACCCGTTTTCGCACATCATCCTCTACTTTCCTAGAAATTTGTAGCCTGCGCCGCGCACTGAAACGATGTGCTGTGGCTTTTCAACATCGGTTTCGAGCTTGAGGCGCAAACGTCGTACATACACATCGACAATATTACTATTGCTTTCACTGTCATTCCAGACTTCTGATAGGAGAAATTCGCGGTTGACGACCTGACCTTGATAG
>DAICZM010000223.1 GCA_027311145.1 Ktedonobacterales bacterium | reverse complement strand
GTAGGATGCCCTGGTTAATGGTGTCCGCGTTGGGAATGCTGGTAGAGAATTGCGAGCTATAGCGTGTGACACTGAATTGGATGCTACTCTGGCTTTGTGAAAGCTCGACAGTATTATAGTTGGTGCTGCTCTGTGGCGTGCTAGCAACCCAATTGGAAGGATAATTCAATGTGACGCCGAGCGTGGAAGAGATGGTCGTAAGTTTTTGGAAAGAGGTTGGTGTCGGTAGCTGATTCCCGCTTGGGCCGGCGGTGCTAGTGGCAACAGGGGTTGCGGCGTTTGCAGTCCCCGGCGTTGCACTACTGGGAGAAGATGTCGTAAGAGGGAATTGTCCATTGGCATGCAGAATACCGAGGGTGAGCAGTATGCCTAGCAGTGGCGCAAGTATTAAGATGGCAACGATAAGCAGCGTACCGCTAGTCTTGCGTTTGTTTTTTTGTTCTCCCTTGTGAATGCTGTCTCGATATTGCAGCGAGGAAACAGCATTGTCGGTATAGGTAGGACGTTGTGTCTGTGTGTTAGGCCAGGCAGGAGTTCCGCTTGGCAGATAGGAAAAGGTCGTAGAGCTGACTGGACGAACAGTCGTGCCACAGTGAGGGCAGAACGTAGCGGTATCCGCCAGAGTGGTGTAACAGCGTGGACAATTCATAGGCTTTCCCCTGTCATTGTTGTGTTGCGGGCAGGCGACAATCAAAGCGAACAGTGCCGTGGCGTCGTTCGGTAACAACTTTAATTACTTCTAATGTAATAGGTTCGCCAATCGAAATTGGAATATCACTGACATCCAATACACGGCACTCAAGATGCCGTTCCGGGTCAACCACGTCGGCGAGGACACAGCGAACATACGCATGTTCTTCACCTTCGAAGATCGTGCGGAGTCCCGGCTCTTTTTCTAGTAGCGTGCCAATACGCAGCATGTTTCACAGGCTCCTCTTCTTTTTCATACGCGATCCAAATGTATTGATTGAAACTATAGAGAAGAGAAGGGAAAATGTCAACTGCTCTACGGGGCAATTTTTCTCTCTTCTGTAGTGATGTTTGGTGCCAGAGAAATGAGTAGGATTTCTGGTCCTAGATGGGTTGGTGCGTTTGCGCGTCACATGTCTCGCGATTATCGGAGTGAGCAACTAGATAGACATCCAGCACAATCTGTTGCGCAAGAGGAATCGTATCTGAATTTGATTTTAATGTAAAGAGGTCGTCGTAGTAGGATGCCTTTAGCATCAGTAGTTTCTGCCCCGCCAAAGACGATAGCGGTGCCGAGTGAGATTTCTGTACATCTTCTGCATAGCTGATCGATGCCTCGCGTAATGCCCACCATGTTAATGTGATAGGGAAAACACACTAACCACGCGAATAACATTGAGCAGACCAAGCCAACTCTGTGCGCGCCGCTCTTCCAGACGGATATTTTGCATGGCTATCCACAAAGCGTATAATATGGCAACGTTGTGATAGATTTGGCAACAAAAAAGTCTAAATAATAAAGCGAAATAATAATAGCGCATCCCTTTGAAAATCAATGGGAAACAGATCGCTAGTTGCATAGCAGGTTCGGAGGAAGCATATGCCACAAGTCCCTCAAAAGTGCCCTAAATGTGGTAAGGAAAATTATGCGCAAGCGGTACGTTGTTTTGCATGCCACTTGCCATTAACTCGTGTTAACCGTGATATACCCACGGGATATTTACAACGCGAGCATCGCTTAAAAGATGATCGTTATCTTATTTGGGACGATATTGGAGAGGGTGGAATGAGCGTTGTTTATCGCGCTAAAGATCTAGAAAAAAAAAGTCGCTATGTGGCAATCAAAAAAATGCAGCAGCACCTTTTTGGGGAAAACCTGCTATTAGCAAAACAAGCCTTTCAGCGCGAAGCTGAAATGTTGCGAACCCTTAAGCATTCTCAGATTCCAGTCCTGTATGATTATTTTTACGATGAGGACCACTGGCATCTGGTGATGGAATTGATTGAAGGAAAATGTCTGACACCTAAGATATCTCTTACAGATATACTGAACTATAGTATTCAGCTTTGCAATGTATTGGAATATTTGCACAAGCAAAAGCAGCCCCTTGTTTTTCGTGATCTCAAGCCGTCGAACATTATGCTTGCGCATAACGGAACGATTTATTTACTTGATTTTGGCATTGCACGTTTCTTCCAACCAGGACAGGAAGGCGATACACTTTTATTTTTTTCAGAAGGATATGCAGCACCAGAGTTGCGCAATCAACGCTATGACTCAAAGTTGCAAACAACGCCGCTATCTGATATTTATAGCTTGGGCATAACGATTCATGTGCTTTTGAGTGGCGTTAATCCGCGACAACATCAACTAGCTGCAATTCATTCGTTAGCCGCACTTGGTATAAAAGTCCCGCAAGAACTTGATGCTCTGATTGCCGAGATGGTCAGCGAAAAGATGAAAGACCGTCCAGACATTGATGCTGTCAAGCAAAGGTTACTGGCTATTCAGCAGTCAATTACAACTTCCTCAGGCTCTCTCATGCCAGATATTCCTCCTTTTGCTATCTCGCAACCTTCTCTTGAAGAACACTTATCACAGGAAAAAGGTCAATTTCCATATTGCTACCAGCAGCATCAGGGGAGCGTCACATTACTCTCCTGGTCGCCTGATAGTAGAATGTTGGCTACGGCATCATCTGAGCGAGATGTTCGCGTGTGGTTAGCCTTGACGGGTAAAGCGGTAGGTGGTGGATATACCTGGAAGAAAGAAGAACGTGCTGTACCTGATAATGTTGACAATGGGGATGCTCAGTGGAAGGTGCTGGCATGGTCGCTTGATGGAACTTTCCTGGCACTGGGATATGAGCGTGGTTTTGTAAAGACTTACAATGTACAAACTTCCAAATGGAGTACCATCAGTGCGAACATTGCTGCCTCAGCACTGGCCTGGTCTTGCGATAAGGCCTATCTTGCTTTTGGGGACGAAGATGGTCGCGTATGTGTCTGGAAGATTGGTAACAACAATCGGAGGGTATTAGATCAAAAGGTGATCCAGCGGGGGACTATCTCATCGCTTTCCTGGTCGCCTGGTGGACATTTTCTTGCTTCAGGCTGCTTCGATGGCACTGTACATATTTGGAGCCTCCGCGAGCAGAAGAGTGTCTATTGTTATGCAGGGCATCAAGGGAGTGAGGTAAATGCTGTGGCGTGGTCGCCAGATGGACGGTATCTCGCTTCGGCTGACTCTCTTGGGAGGGTCCATGTCTGGCGCGTGATGTAATTTGAAGGGCAACCCATTCCATGCTACACTTAGTCTGTCATTATTTTGTTGCATGGAGAGACTATATGAGCGTAACAGAACATCCTCGCATCCTTGTCACGCAGCGCATACCCAATCCCGCTTACCCGCTTTTAGAAGCGGTGGGCGAGGTTGAGGCCAATATGCAGACCGGACTGATCTGGTCCTACGACGAGCTGCTGCAACGTGGTCCCGGCCACGAGTATATTCTCAGCCTGCTCACCGACACGATAGATGCGCGTTTCCTCGAAGCATGCGCGCAGAGCGCGCCGCGCCTGAAACTGGTGGCAAACATGGCCGTTGGCTATAACAATATCGATGTCGCGGCAGCTACGCGCCTCGGTATCGCCGTCACTAACACCCCTGGTGTGCTGACAGATACAACGGCGGACCTGGCCTTTGCTCTGCTGCTCGCCACCGCACGCCGTCTGGGAGAGGCGGAACGCTTCTTGCGTGCTGGCAAGTTCACTGGCTGGGAGCCGCTGCTCTTCTGCGGGGCCGAGGTTCACCATGCCACACTTGGTCTAATTGGTATGGGCCGAATTGGATTGGCAATGGCACGGCGCGCCAGAGGGTTTGAGATGCGCGTGTTGTATTATAATCGCAGTCGTCTCGCGCCCGCAGAGGAAGCCGCATTCCAGGCTGAGTATGTGCCATTGGATGAACTGCTGCAACGCTCCGATTTTGTCAGCATCCACGCACCCTATACGCCGGAGACGCACCATTTGATCGGTGAACGCGAATTCGCGCTGATGCCTGCTGACGCCATCCTGATTAATACCGCGCGTGGGCCAATCGTCGATGAAAAAGCTCTTGTCAATGCTCTGGCGGCAGGCAAGATTGCTGGCGCGGGCCTGGATGTCTTTGAGCGCGAACCGCTGGTAGAGCCGGAGCTGTTGCAGATGGAAAATGTCGTGCTGTTACCGCATATCGGTAGCGGCTCGCTCAAAACGCGCACCCTGATGGCGACCACTGCCGCCAGCAATATTGTTGCGCACGCACGCGGACAACGTCCTCCCACGCTACTCAACCCTGATGTGTGGGTATAAATCAAATTGACATGGTTATATGGCACAATGCCTGGGACACGCCGTGTTCTCAGGCATTGTGCCATATAACCATTCCTTAGTGGCGTTGACCAATATTGGTTGGTTCTATCGCTGGCTGTTCGGTGGTGGTTGCAACGCGAAAGGGTGTACCGAAGCGGCGACGGAGCAGCATTGCCAGTGCGGGCCAGCCATCTTTCCAGGGGGCGAGCTTCTTTTCTTTGCGAGGTGTGTAGCTGATCGGCACTTCAACAATTTTGTAGCCAGCTTGTAGAATGCACGAGGTGATTTCTGGCTCGATCTCAAAACGTCGCCCTTCCATTGGGAGTGCACGTGCAATCTCGCCTGGCATCATCTTATAGCAAGTTTCCATATCGTGAATGTGGCTACCGAAAAGTAGGTTTGTGACAGTTGTGAGGAAACGATTGCCCCAGCGCGTGGTAAATTTCTGGCCTGCCAAGTTGCGATAGCCGTAGACAGCAACTTTCGCATAGCCAATGGCGTGCGCCTCTTCCCATTTGTTGACGAGTTTGGGTAAGTCTTGCGGATCATATTCCATATCCGCATCTTGAACGGTGACCAGGTCGCCCGTTACCAGACGAAAGGCGGTGCGCAGCCCCACCCCTTTGCCTTGATTCTGCTCGTGACGTACATAGCGATATCCACTAAATGGCTCGTGTTGACGTAACTGCTGCAAAATTTCCCAGGTGCGGTCAGTTGAAGCATCATCAACAACAATGATTTCAAGGTCAAGTGAAACCCCTGCGAGTAGGTTAAGGACTTGTGCTACAGTCTTCTCTTCGTTATAGACTGGGACGACCACCGAAATACGCATGAATGTTTTGCCTCACTTCTGTGTGAATGAATAATAAATACTATGAAGATTTATATGATTTTAAGAATGAAAAGTCCCAACGGTCGGAAATGTTGTTCATACATCTACAACTGTATAGCTAACCGACCGCAGTGATGTGGTCGGTAATGCCGTAGGAAGTATAATTTGTTCAATCTATTTACATAAACGTATGAGATCACAAAAAGGACAGTCTAAGCAACATTATTCCCATATCTGGATACTGCCGTCAGTGAGGGCGACGATTAATTGCCGCTCTGCGAAATGGAGTGCGCTAATCTGCCAGGGATGATAAAATTTCTGGATGACTTGTCCGCTGGCAATAGACCAGAGATCGACGACCCCTTCGTTAACTTCGCTATCTTCGCGTGCTACGGCGGCCCACTGCCCATCGGGCGAGAGTGCCAGGCGGGAGCTACCGCCCATTGTGCCGCTGGCAAGCTCGGTGTATGTGCCGAGCAACGTATCGCAGAGACGAATCTTGTTGCCCATGACTGTAAACGCGAGAATTTTGGCGTCTGCGCTCAGAGCATAGGGTGGTGTGCAGTCAGCGCAAGCACCGAGCAAGATGGAGGTGGCAATATGTGGTTGTGTTTTAGTATGTGTGCGGGTTTGCTGTAATGCAGGTAAGTCCCAGCGGCGTGCAACGACCATTTGTTGTGTTTCGTGCGGGACATTGGCGCATGAGAGCGTAATCAGATGGCGTGTATTCTGTGAAAGGGCGCGCAGGCGGATAGCCCAAAACTGTCGTTTTTCAATCTCTTCTTCCATGCATAATTGTAAATCGGTCAATTGTGTCGCAGGGTTTCCGATGGTATGGCTCACGATATCGCTTGCGCGTACACCCCATGCACGCGGGGAGCGCACGTCGTCTGCCTGATGTGGCAGGGCTAGGCGTGTTGAACGAAGGCCATCTGGTGTGACGGCCAGCGTTAGGTCAATCGAATAGGGGGCGGAAACTGCGCGTTGGCGCAAGGCATAGCTCCAGAGGAGTAGGCCATTGCTGGCATCCCAGATATGCAGGCCGAGCTGTCCCCAACCGGCAACTAACCTACCAGCGGGCGAGAAACGCAATTCGCGCAATGATTCGACGGTAAAAGCGGGGTCCAGGGCAAAAGCGATGGGTGTGCTGCTGCTGCCATCCACGATCTGCCAGAGCATACCCGTCCCATCAAGCGAGCCGGCGGCGATTAGTAGGCCATGTACCGTGTGGACAGCGCGTAAGGAAGAAACGACGCCGAGCGTAGAGTGGATGGTCAGGCCAGCTCGAAATGGCCCTTTGGTGCTGAAGATGTTGAGGCCCGAAAAAAAGATATCTTCGTCTGGATTGAATGTGTGCGGCTGTGGGCGTGGGCGTGCGAAACCGCCTGTACGCAGGTCTAGCACGCCGCCGAGAATGATGTCATAGTTGCGTCGCTTCTCTGGGTCGCTCAGCACATCATAAGCGCGGTTAATACGTTTCATCTCGACTGCACCGCCGGGTCCGGCGAGATCGGGGTGATAGCGGCGCGCTAGCTGACGATAGGCGCGTTTTAGCGTGTCGGCATCGACATCGGCTGACACGCCGAGGGTCGCGTAATAGTTTTCTGGTGTATCCATCATGCTCTCTATCGTACCACAAAATTAAAGCGAGACAATACGTGTTTTGGCGCGTTCATTGTGCTGTATTAAGCGGCGCAAGCCCCACATGTACCACGTGGCAAATGTGCGGTAGGGTCGCCAGAGTTCGCCTCGTGCCTGTAGCTCCTTGGGTGTTGGACGCGCTGGCAGGTCGTATGCCACGCGCACTGCCTCTACAAAACCCAGGTCATCGACGGGCAAGACATCGGGGCGTCCAAGCGTGAAGATGAGACACATTTCGGCTGTCCAGCGTCCAATACCTTTGACCGCAGTGAGTTGCGTGATAACTTCTTCGTCGCCCATCTCTTTCAGGTGTTCCAATTGAAGTTGTCCCGTGTGGATATGCTCAACCAGATTGAGGATATAGCGCGCCTTTGGTGTGGAAAGGCCCAACGTGCGTAGACGCTCAAAATCCCACTCAAGGAATGCTTCGGGCGTGACATTGCCTTCGGGTAAAGCGGCACGCACGCGCCCCATAATCGCGTCGGCGGCCTTGACCGAAATCTGCTGTGAGATAATCGCGTCAACAAGAGCCTGAAAGATATCGGGATGAGGTTGAAGTGTACAGGGGCCGACGCGCTCGATAGCTGAGGCCATGATGGGGTCAACGCTGATAAGGTGGGCACAAGCGTTTGCGATCTGCGTCTCCATTGGAATGATAGTGGTCATGAAATAACTACTTTCTTTCTCGTCCTACTCATGAGCATATTATAGCAGGTAGAATTGGATTCATCTCTGCAACCCCGTAGTAGTCTGTCAAAGGTGATTGCATCCCTATGCATGACACCCGCAAGGGGTGTCACTACATGATGCCATCCCACAAGACGCATGAGATGTAGTGACACCCCTTGTGGGTGTCATGCAGCAATTTGTGTCTCATGCACGACTACACCTATTGATACAT
>DAICZM010000222.1 GCA_027311145.1 Ktedonobacterales bacterium | reverse complement strand
GTGTTATAGATATAGATCGGGCCAGTGAATATCACGAAGAGAGGGCCAACCATTGCAATAAACGGAAACATCTGCACAGACAGAATGATGCCAAGCACGAGCGATTTGCCGGGGAATTGGATACGTGCAATGGCATAGGCGGCCAGTGAGCCAAAGATGAGCGCGAGGATCGTCGTACAAGCCGAGATGATCGCACTGTTAATAAGGCCATGGATAAAGGTCGGCGTCTGTGTCAGATCAGTGACATAGTTCACTAGCGAGAATGAGTGTGGCACAATCGTAGGTGGCGAGAAGTTGAGTTCAAGGCCGTTTTTCACCGAGGTTGCCAGTGTCCAGTAGAGCGGGCCGAGCGAGAGTAAAACAATGATTGCCACAGCGATATAGCGACCAAGCTGGCCCCAGCTAAATTTTCCCTGTGGCTGCTCCGCTACCCCTACTTTTGTGCGTGGTAATGCGCGTTCCTGTACTGCCATAGTGAATGATGCTCCTTTTCTGAATAAATGACCACTATCGCTGCGACGAGCGCATAAAGAGCAGATAGACAATGCTGATGGCGCCGCAGAAGACAAAAAGAACCACAGCAGCGGCAACACCAACAGGGAAGTCTGATGCAGTGCCAGTAAACATGTAGAAGTAAGAGTATGACGAAATGGTCTCTACCTGTCTGCCAGCCAGAATATACATCAGATCGAAGACGCGAATGGCATCGAGTGTGCGGAAGAGGAGAGCGATTACCATTGGGCCAGAGAGCATTGGGAGGGTAATAGTCCAGAATTGCTGCCAGCGTGTGCTACCATCGACACTCGCCGCCTCGTAGAGTTCATTAGGGATGACTTGCAGTCCGGCCAAAATAAGCAAGGCCATAAAGGGTGTTGTTTTCCAGACATCCGTAATGACAGCGGCAACCACAATACCCGAGGCACTTTGCAACAATGAAGCCCCCACCGGCAGAATATGCAGGGCTTGCAGGGCATAGGTGATAATGCCAGTCTGCGAATTGTACATCAAAGCCCAAATCTGCGCTGAAACCAGCGTGGGGAATGCCCAAGGCACGAGAATCGAGGCACGCACAAGACCACGTCCGGGGAATGTGCCATTAATAAGCAGCGCAATTCCCAGGCCCAACAGAAACTCCAGCACGACACTGCAAACGCTAAACAAGAAGGTCGTGCTAATTGAGCCAAGAAACTCACTATTGGCAAAAATGCTAGCGTAGTTGCGCAAGCCCACAAAGGTCGAGCCGCCCTTAACCAACGGATTGTTAAGGAAGCTCAGGACGATCGAATCAACCAATGGATAGACAGCGATAATCACAATAAGCAGGAGAGTTGGCAAGACAAGGAAATAGGGCAAAAAGCCACTTTGCAGACCCCAGCGGTCTCTCAAACTAGCCATCGTACCTTGTTTGCGGACATTCAGTGCAGGTGTCGCCATAACGCTTATCCCTTTACTATACAGTGTCAGTACGCATACCGCTAAGGTTGATACGTGGACGATTTGCGTCACACTTGGCAGTGTCCCTCACCACTCCCTGGCATGGCCCACCATATGCTGCAAAGGCAAGCACACCCCGGGTATGCGTCAAATACAAAATTTCCTGTCGTAACAGGACACAACAATGTGAAGTACCGGGGTACTCAGGAAAATGTTTTCCTGAGTACCCAAAGGGTGCAAGCTATAGTGTACTACTTGGAAACAATAGCTTGCAAGTCCGATTGGAGTGCGCTTAACGCGGCGGGAACAGTGGATGCCTTGGTCAATGCATCATGGATGCGTTGCTGAATAGCATTTGAGATGTCGGGATAGAACGGTGAAACGGGGCGTGGCAAGGCTTGCTTCACAATATCGGGCACTTTGGCAAAGAATGGCACTTTTGCCAGAACCGTTGGATCAGTATAGATACTTTCCAACGTGGATAACGTAGAAGCACCAGTGGCAAGAGAGGTCTGGGCTGCAGAGCTTAGCATATAGTGAACGAATGTCCAGGCAGCATCAGTAACCTTCGAGTATGCATTGATGCCAAGCTGCCAACCCCCAATGTTCGAATGCCCAACCGTATTGCTACCGCCATAGAGCATCGGATGTACGTCGTACTTACCAACAATCTTCGAAGAGGTGGGATCCTGTCCAAGCGAATAGGCATACGGCCAGTTGCGCATGAAAGCAGCATCACCGTTCTGCCAGGAAGTGCGTGCATCCTCTTCTTTGAAAGTAGTCACGGCGGCTGGCGAGATTGTGCCAACCCAACTCACCATCTCAGCCAGAGCTTGCTGTGCTGCCGGGCTATTCACAGTCACACTTTTCGGATTAGCGGGGTCTAACACGTTACCGCCGTAGCCGTACAGCACCTCAACAAAGTCACAGACGAGTCCCTCGTACTGCGCCCCTTGCCACAAATAGCCATACTTGACTTTTGACGGTGAGACCGATTTCGCCATCGAGACCAAGTCGTTCCAACTATTGGGGGGAGTTGGAATGAGATCAGTACGATAGTATATCAGTCCAACGTCGGTACGTAATGGAGCCGCCCAGAGTTGTCCGTTATAGGTGCAGCCCTGAATTGGTCCCGGGAGATAGTTCGCACGCTCGCTGGTGGGCCATTGCGTTGTTGAGATAGGAGCCGTCCACCCATTTGCGCCAAACTCAGGTGGCCAGATGATGTCCATCGACATCACATCATAGCTATTGCTACGTGCACGCAACATAGTGGTGAAAATAGTCAACAACTGGCCCGTGTCGGTTGGACCATTCGTATACGTGACATGAACACCATTATTCAGCTTGTTGAACGTATCCACCAACGATTGATATGTTCCAGATGCGTCATGCTCACTCTGCCAGGTCACATTGGTTGTCGCACCATTGCCACCGGTGGTGTTGGTGGTCCCACCGCAGGCCTCCAGTAGCGAAACCGCTGCCGTGCTGCTCAAACCAATAGCAACGGCACGTTCAAGGAATGTACGGCGCGTCATCCGTCCAGAACGAATCTTACCAACGATTTCGTCCATGGCTTCGCGCTGCTCAGGAATCATGTGGAGTTCTCCTTTGGACTACTTGCTAGCGAATAACAATGAAATGCACTACTATAAAAGCATCATTGCATTTGTGCATACCGGGCAGCATTCCTTCCCTGCCCCCAAAATTCCTCTTCCTCTTCCGCTTGTTCCTTTCTGCACACAATAGTCGCACTTTCACAGGGGCATCCTAGCTCCTGACAAAGAATACGTCTTAATTTTCGTTTTTCTCTCAACTAATGCCATTTCAACTGCCAAGTGCTAAAGCATTTCCTTTGTTTTGGAAACGTTTCCATTTCTAAATATAACGATACCATAAAATTTCCGCATTGTAAATAGCTGCGCTACCCAGTTTGCATCCACTTTTTGAAAAAACAGGGTAAGTGCTAGATCTCACACAAGACCACATTGACACATGCGCTACGCAAGCATACAATCTATGCTATACGGGTGTCACACGCGGTTCTTGCACGGAAATGAGAGAAGGACGCTTTCGATGAACACACCACAACCACCTAGATCGGACAACGAGCAACCATCTGAAGCTCAGGCAGCATTCACACCTGAAGAGAGGCGTCATCGTCAAATGCTAGAAATGGCTACGACGTTGCTCCCTGCGCAGATGAGCGGTGGCGAGCGTCTTCTGCCTTATTTTTATATCTTGATCGAGACATCTTGGATTGCGGTTCTGCTGACTGGCTTGGCAATGCTGCAATTTTCACAGAGCCATACACCGCTTGTACCACTCTGGTCGCCCTTCGTCGTCATGGCTGGGGCATATTGGCTCGTTACCCGTTTAGAGCAACGTGAGATCAACAGTGAAGCTAGCCAGCAAATAAAAGATAGACCTGCCGGCTCAGCGTTACTCCCTGTTGTACTCGTTGTGGCTGTTCTCTTGATCGTTTGGGCCAGTGTCTATTCTTCTTCTCTCTTCGTACTGGACCCACGCTGGTTAGGCGCATTACTCAACGATGTCTTATTGCTTGACGGGAACGCCGTGTATGTGGCCTTTATCTGTATCATCACACTCTTTTTCTGCTGGCGTGGCATTCGTCTTGCCCGCCGTGTGATCGAACCAACCAGTGTTTTCCGCGCCCTACTCACCGGCACAAGCGTCATTCTCGCTGTCGTCTTCTTTCTGACAGTTGGACGTGTCAACCTTACCGAGGTATCTAGTCTGCTCTTCATCATCCCGCTCTTTGTCGCATCAGGATTGACCGCCCATGCTCTCGCGCAGGCCGCTTTCCTGCGTCGAACATACCCAGTTGGCTTACAAGGCAATATCGCAGCACAGGAGCGTGCGATCCTCAACATCACCCTGATGATTGGTCTGGCCTTGCTTGTGACCGCGTTCATCGTAGGAACTATCGCCAGTCCAGGCTTTCTCAGCACACTTCAGCAAGCTTTTGCACCACTTGGTTATGCTTATGACCGATTCGTTGAATTCCTTGCACAGATAATTACGTTTCTCCTCACGCCACTTTTTTGGCTATTCTCACAGATGCATTTACAAACACGCCTCCCACAAATTCCACAGTTTCTTCAACAACGCATAAAGCCTTCCCAACAAAAACTCGCTAAAACGCCGCCCGCTGTCGCTGCTGCCATACCCATCATCAAAGTCTTACTACCATTGCTCTTGATCCTGGCGATGGCTACACTGATTTATCTGGCGTTACGTCGTCGCCGTGTTCGCCTGATCCGCCGCGACCAAGACACGCATGAAAGCATTTGGTCTTGGTCACTCTTTTGGGGACAAATCAAGGCTCTTTTGCGCACTTTCTGGCGACACTTTTTTCCACAGCGCGCGACCTCACCAGCAGCAGATGAGGTGAGCATACTCACTGGCGAACCACGCACGCGCACAATACGCGAAATCTATCGCGCATTCCTCGTTTGGGTCGCCAGTCGTGGCTATCCACGCAAGCGATACGAGACACCACACGAATTTCAGACTCGCCTTGAGGAACATTTGCCACTGGTCGAAGATGAACTTGATACGCTAACGACAGCATATGCCAATGTACGCTATGGTGCTGAAGTTCCCGATGAGGCTGAAGTCGCTCGCATACGCGCCATCTGGAACACACTACAGCAAAAACAACGCTCCGTGACAACAGCTCCAGACTAAATCATGCACGCACGGGCAACACTGATGTTGCTCTATATGCTACAGAAGGATGAAAAATGATGGTTGAACCTATCACGCATACCCCCTCTCACCATGACGCAGGACAGACAACGTATGAGCGTTACTTGCGCACGGAAGAGTTGCTCACACTACAAAAACCGGAAGAGTTGCTTGTCCAGCACGATGAACTACAATTCCAGATCGTCCATCAGGTCTTTGAATTATGGTGGAAAGAGACCGCTTTTGAACTGCGTACCATCCATACGCTTCTGCATAATGACAACGTGATCGAGGCAACACGCCTGTTACATCGCATTGTCCGCATTCAATATCTTATGCTCGATAACCTGCGTATGCTGGAAACGATGACGCCTTGGGATTTCCATGCCTTTCGCACCGTGCTGGCCGATGGAGCTGGAACTGACTCGCCCGGCTTTCAGTTGTTGCTGAAACTCTCGCCACCGCTCTGGGATGAGTTTCGCGCCGTGCTGGCCCGTGTACAACTCACCCTCGTTGAGGTCTATACGCAAACGCAGCGTTATCCACTTTTACTTGCCTGCGCCGAGGCTTTTACCGATTATGACGAGGTTTTTCAGATGTTCCGCTCACAACATCTGAAATTGGCACAACGGATGATTGGTCCTGGCTCTATTGGCACAGGTGGCACACCACTGGAACTGCTGGAACGCACGCTCAAAGACCTCTTTTATCCCGAATTATGGGAAGTGCGTAACACATTAACGCATATGACACAGCCATAGATAGAAACGCTTCGCCTTCGATGCCAAAAAACCAGGATAACCCGGCGACAGGTTATCCTGGTCTCATGGCCGACATACGATATGTTAGCCTTGCACCTCGAAAACGCGGTTGCCCCAGTTTTCAAACTGATCACCGTTATTGGGGATATATTGTGTGGCGAACCAGATGCCATGGCCGGAAGGATCGAGCTGTCCAGCAGAGTAGTCACCCCAGCGACCTGCACCACCAACCGCACCAAAGCCATTGTCAGGAGCTGCACCGGCTGCCGCAAGCTGAACATTGCCAAAATGCTTCGCACCCGGCTGGCGCACGATATAGGCCGCGCTCAGAAACGTGCCCGGACCACCAAGTGAGAAGACGATAGCTGTAGTCCCTTGCTTGCTCACCTGAATGTGTGGATAGAGTAAATACTCACCCTGCACAGTGATATAGCCCTGGTCGGCAACAGCGGAACTACCACCGACGACACCGCCAGAGATACTAGGGGCAACATCAAACCAGGCAATGCCGCTACGCGCTACTGTATCACCAGGGATATTGACAGCGGTATTGAGTGAGCCATAGAGGTGCCCATTGAGGTACTCAACTTCTTGCATCGCGTCAAAATCGGTCTGCACGAGGCCTGTTGTTGCAGCCCCAACACCCGCATTAAAGCCTACTGGTGTCTGTGCGTTTGGTGGCATCGCATAGGCTTCACTGCTGATCACCATTGCGGAGAGATTGGGCATAACCCCTTGTGCAATCTTGTTGCGATTGGTCATCCCCCATAATCCGAGGCGATTATCAAAAGTATTGTTAGGGTCCAACGCGCCCAAAAAGTACTCAGCCGGTGAGTTGCTCAATGTAATTGCGGGCTGCACGTGATAGGAGATAACCCCCGCAAGGCTCAGGTTACTAAAATGCACCACATTCGGTGATGGCGCGCCACTCATCAACTGCGATTTCGCAATGGCGTAGATTTGCGCTCCATTAAACTGAGGCCCAGCAATAGAAAATTCGTTTGTGCTGATATAGATGTTATACTGATCGATACCAAAGATAGGATAATCTGGCAGACAAGGACAACCTGCATTGATCGAATCTGTCGTATCAATACGATAAATTGTCCAGGTCGAAAGTGGGTTGCTGGTAGGATTCACAGCCAAGTCCAGGTGCGACTCACCCGCACCGGTGAAGCCAATTTCCAACATGAGGGCATACCAGGTATGAGCGGGCGCATCATAATAGGCACGCGTATCACTCAGGAAGGCACTGGCAGGCTCATTTAGAAAGGCATTGCCACTAAAAGGGCCAGCCACCAGCTGTCCATTGGGTTTGTAGAAAGCTCCCGCTACGTTGACGAAATTGAAGACATAGCCACCGCCAACTGCGACTGCTTCGTCGGGTGGCTCCAAGTCAAACCCGTTGACCAGCGCGCTTTGCGTCGCACTGACGCCATCAAAGTTATGCAGTAACGCACCTGAAGCAAACATCTTGACGCCATTGGCAGTCGGACGGCTCAGCGCACTGGTATGGGCAATACTAGCACTAGCAGTCGGACGACCATGGAAGGGAAAGATGCGCGTCTTGCCCGGCGATGCTGTGCTACCGAGCTGTGTTGGATTAATCGTACCAGCGACCTTAGCCGATGTCATGCTACCACTAAACGAGGTAGCAGCTCCCGCTGCATGGGCAGTGGTTTTGTTACTTACTAGAGCGTAAGCAAAGATGCCACCAAGCATAACAACAAGAGCAGTGAGCGATACAAGGATGCTCACCTTTGAGCGAGAAGAGAAGCGCATAAACGGAAGCCTCACTTTCACTATAGA
>DAICZM010000221.1 GCA_027311145.1 Ktedonobacterales bacterium | reverse complement strand
ATGGTAGTATGCCTTGAGATGTCCCTGCCAGGGAACACCAGCAGCGATCAGCGAACGAGGGAAAAATGAAACGAGGTGAGCTGAAGTTCTGGCATCACCGGGGGCGAACAACGTCACATCGTGTCCTTGTGCCACTTGTTCCTCAATAAGATTGTATATCACAATCTCAGTTCCCCCGTAGTTCTTGGGTGGAAGAGCTAACCAGGGCGGGGCAATATGAGCGATTTTCATGCATATCCTTTACGAAAGGGCTGCTCTCACAGGAAGAAAACGAAACATAAGAGCAGTCGGAATGTCAGAGGACTACAATCTCTCGCAAGAGATGTAACCATTAAGAAGAAAGCAAGCGTTTTCTAGCTTAAGAAGACGATCAACGCCATGATGATCGCTGTTGAGTTGCTCTTCTTTTTTATTTTCCCTTATCATACTATAACACATATAAATAGAGAAGTCAAAATAACTCATCTACTACCAGATATGTTGCTGAGTCTATCAAAATTGAGATGATTTACATTTTTATAAAACATAACCTCTGCTCTATTTTTGAAACTAAAAACGCAGTGCAGCCGTATTATATATAGTCCAGTTTTAAGGGACTACCGGAAGAAGGTATGAAACCTTTCTCTGCGAAACGCGAAGGAGACGCTGAAGATGCTTACATCATTATTATATTGGGTCATTGTTGGTTTAATTGCAGGCTTCCTAGCCAGCAGGGTGATGCGTGGCGGGGGCTATGGCATAGTGGGAGACATTATTGTCGGAATTGTTGGTGCAGTGCTGGGCGGGTTCCTACTCAGTCTGTTCAACATTGGCGCAAGTGGCGGGATCGTGGTTTCCATCATCGTCGCGTTCATTGGTGCATGTGTTTTGATCGCCATCTTACGGGCTGTTTCAGGCGGAAGAACGCGGATGCATTTGTAAGGGAATACAACAGAGGCAAAGCAACGTGCGGATTTCTCAAAGAATGGAAGCCTCTATCAGCAGCAACAACAGAGGACGCCACATTCACAGTGGCGTCCTCTATTATTACTTTGCTATCTCCTACAACACCTGCTTGTGGTGGCAATGGCGACGCAAATTGTTTTGCCCTACCGTGCAATCAGGCGTGCGATCAGGAAGGCAGCGGCAGCAGCAAGCCCGCCGATCAAAACCGTTTGCAATGCGCTACCCAACGGTCCTGCACCTGTAAAACGACCTTTGACATAGCCGAATATAAACAAGGCAATCAGGGTTGCAATGACCGAAATAAGTAGTGCAGTGGTTGCTGGCGAAAAAAAGAAGTATGGACTCAAAGGAATCAGACCACCCACAATGTAGGCACCCGCAATTGTCAACGCACTTCTCAGCGCACGCTTTGGGTCTGGCGCCTCAAGACCAAGCTCAAAGCGCATCATGAAATCAACCCAAGCTTGAGGACGTTTGCTTAATGCCTCCACGATAGGAGTGCTTTCCGCCTCTGTAAGGCCATAAGAAGTGAAAACGCCCATCACTTCAGATTTTTCTGCCTCGGCCTTTTCTTGAATTTCTTGCTGTTCACGTTTACGCTCACTCGCATAATGCTCTGCATCACTGCGAGCAGCGAGATAACCGCCAAGCCCCATCGCAATAGACCCGGCCGCAACTTCGGCAAGGCCAGCCGTAACGATAATTGAGGTAGAACTCACTGCACCGGAGAGACCCGCTGCAAGAGCGAATGGAACAGTCAACCCGTCCGACATACCAATCACAATATCGCGGATCGTCTCTCCCGCAGTAAAATGTTGCTCAATATGTGGTGTTTGCGGCATACGTCTTGTTTTTCCTCTCTTCTACATAGTGACACGTCTGCTCTACAGCGTTGAACTTGTCCCTTCTACCTGACGCCCTACACGCACATCGCGATAGTACTCGCGCCAGATCAGCCGATGGGCACCGAGGTAGTACGGCAGACGGTTGACATAGGGCAAGTAGGGAAACACCACCATGATAGTAGTGAGGATGCCCATCGTGACTAGGACCAGCGCATCAGCATTCGGCGAGGTATTGTAGGGCGGAACCTGATACCAGAAGGTATAGAGCCAGAGCCATGCTGCCCCTGGATAGTTACCCGTCTCGTTCATCACACCCCACTGCGAACCGAGCAGATTCCATTGCGAAGCCTTTGCTGGAAGCGCATCTTCAGACAAGAAGAGTAATGGTTTGGTAAAATCATTCTGATAGAAGCCACCAGTGCGTAAGAGCAAGCCATCTAACGCACCACTGGTCCCAATAGCCAGCAGTTGATCCATCATGACCGGGAGCGGACCATAATCACCTTGTGAAACGGCTATCTGACCATTGCTGGTTGTCGCATTGCTAAGAGCCTTTGTATAGGCATCCTCCCAGGCGGCTTGTTGCTTGGGAGCTGCCTGTGTAAAGGTCTGAAGTGCCGCCGCGATTTGCGGATTTGTTTGGGCCACGATCGCTAAAGGGTCCAGAACATACGTATGGGCAACATCAAGAGGAATGGTCACGCCAACGATTTGCTGGAGTGAAATGGGACCAATGAATTGCACCGAACCTGTTCCATTATTATACGGCGGCCCATAGTTGGCGATGAGGCTTGTATTGCTCAGTTCATTCGTCGCAGTGATGACAAAACCAACAGGGTTTTGCTGCGCATACTGCTGAATAGTCAGAGGGGGATCATCTGGTGATGAGAAGAAACCCGCAAAAACAAGCATCAAGACAAAGACAATAAGCAGGGCTATCAGCCCCTCTCGAAGGAGATCATAGGGCATCATACGCAATCCACGATAGTAACTGACCTGGTCGGATGGCAGCGGGCGCACGGCCGCGGGCGTTGTCTGAGTTTTGTTGCGACCCCTGCCACTCCACACCATTTCGCGCTCACGCTCTTCCGCAAGCGTGGCAGCGTATGGACGTACAATACCGCGAATGCGCACGAGCAAGAGATGCAATGCTACTAAGAAAATAACCAGCAGTGGGAGGATGAGAATATGAAAACCGTACATCTGCCCAAAGTTCATCAGATTGAAAAAGGCACCCACGCCAACAGAGTTGAGGGCATCCTTCCCTTGCACGGCGATCCACTGTGCATCAAAGTTCGTTTGCGACAGATAACCAGTGAAAGCCGTACCGATGCCAGCCAGGAAGATGATAGTGCCAGAAACCCAGGTAAGCTGACGACCATGCCGCCAGGCTCCCATGAAAAATGACGCCCACAGATGTAGCGTCATCGAGAAGAAGAACATTTCGGCGCACCAGAAATGCAGACTATTGACAAAATGACCAAAGGCATTGTCATGCCACCATTGCGGCCCGAATGCACTTAGCAGGATGCCAGAGACAATCAGGATGACAAGGCTAGAAAGGCAGACAACACCAAAGAAATAGACGGGGGAACGCACAAATGCGGGCATACGGTCAGGAAGGATATCTTCCAAGGGGACCAGGCTACGCACGCGTTCTCGAATGCTTGTCGTCAGATTCATCAGCGTACCTTCGTTTCTGTTTGTGCTGGTTGATTGGAGTCACTAGGCTCAGGTAGAGCTTCAAGCGTGGAGAGACGATGCTTTTCCGGCAAGCGCAACACAGCTGCCAGCACAAAGATCACAATCAGCAGCGTTATGACAATCAAGTTTGCCAATGAGATAAGGATAAACCCGAAATGCAAATATTGGGCAGGACCACCCATCGAATAGTCTCCTTTCTATGCTTCTTATAGGAACTTACATACTACACTACTAGATACGCCCTCTTGTAAAAAAAACCAAGCTCATTGTCAGGAGGCTGAAATTTCACGAGGGATTAAGAAGGCTCAGAGGACTTCTCAGCATTAAAACTGACACGAGAAAGCCCATGAAAAAGTTTCAGATACCCCCTATAGCATTATAGCACGCTCGCTATGCTCTAACTGCCATCGCAAATTGTCTCTATAATGCTGTTGATAGCAAAGGCAATGTAAACCAGAAGGTGGAACCCACCCCTTCTGCGCTTTCGACACCAACCTCGCCATGGTGTTGATGGATGAGTGCCTGGCAAAGCGAGAGACCCAAGCCCAATCCACCACCGCCTAATCCTCTCTCTCCTTGCTTAACTCTATCTGGCACCTGATAAAAACTTTGCCAGATATGCTGTTGGGCAGTCTTTGAAAGGCCGGGGCCTTGATCGCGCACCCACACACGCACCTGCTCAGATGTACAGGTTAACCCAACGGTGATAGGAAACACAGCAGGAGCATATTTGAGCGCATTGGTCAGATAGTTCTCGATAACTTGACCTATACGGTCCTGATCTGCCAACACGAAGGCCGTCTCCTGCTCGCGGATAGCCACCTCTACCGTTCGCGTTGGCGAGATTACCAGTTGGTCTTCGACAACCATACGAACGAGTGGCACGAGATCGCACGGAGCAAACGATAGGTTTAATTTGTTGGTCTGAATGCGGGCAGAATCGAGCAGGTCATCAATGAGACGAGTCTGCACATCGATTTGCCGGAGACTACGGCTAAGCATTTTCACGAGTTCTTCGGCAATCGTATTTACTGCAGGCGGCATCAGTGCTTTTTGGCGCACCAGATCATCTACACGACGCTGCGCTAGCTGGAGATACCCCTTCACCGCTGTGATGGGCGTACGTAGCTCGTGGCTTGCCGTATTGATGAACGTTTCTTTTTGCCGTTCCAACTCCTTGCGGCCACGTATATCGCGCACGACGGTTGCAATGCAGAGCGGTTCTTTTGTGCGAGGGTGTTCAATCACAAAGAGATTCTGTTGCACCTCTATCGCTTCATCTGTCTGGAAATGGCGAAACAGCACTTCGCCTTCCCAGCGTCCCGCCTCAACAACCGTTGGCATGGTATTCGTCACAAATTGCGGCTGATTTTCTATCGGCAGATAGTCCGCTAGCCGTGTGGTAAGAATCGTGTGCTGCTCTGTCAGCCCAACAAGATGTTTCCCCGCCTCATTGAGATAGAAAACGTGTTCAGAGAGGTCCGCCATGCCAATAAAGTCTCCACTGTTTTCCACGAGCGAGACGAATTGTTGCTGTCGCTCTTCGGATAGTTTGCGCTCTGTAATATCCTCGATTGCCAAAAGAATCAGTGGCTTACGGGAATCACCGCGTTCGATCCGTCGCGCATTAAGCAACATGACTTTCGAGCCAGCAGTGGAAAAAATATACTTCGTCTCGTAATCCAGCAAGTTCTGATGGCGGGACAGCACCTCATGTAACAAGACCCACACAGGAGCAGTATTCCACTGCGCATTGCCTAACTCAGTCAGCAAACGATGTTCGGTCTGGGCCGGCTCAAGTTGGAAGGCAGCATAGAAAGCAGGATTCGCCGTTTGGATGCGTAACTCTTCATCCAGAATGAGCAAAGGATCGCGCACAGTTTCTACAATCGCCCGTGCATAATCACGCGCCTCGATGAGTTCCTGGTTACGTTGCCGCAATTCCTGGTTGAGGATATGTAGCTCTTCATTGCTCGATTGTATCTCTTCTTTAGAAGTTTCCAGCTCTTCGTTAAGACTGCGCAACTCTTCATTGCCAGAAAGAGATTCCTCATTCGCCGCATGCAATTCCTCGTTGGTTGCTTCCATCTCTTCAATAATAGAGTGCATCTCCTCACGGGTCGTAACCAACTCTCGTTCCAGTTGCTCAATCCGACGATCTTTTTCGCCTTGTTTCATCATTGGCGTAGGTGGTATATCTTCGTCAGAGGCGGGAGATAAGGGCACAGTATCCTCAAAGAGGACGACAAAATAAGGATCGGGAGCCACAAGTTTCAAGGGGAGTACTTCCACAGTCACATGGCGTGTGATACCAGAGGCAACCAGCACAATACCTGCTTTTTTTACCGCTTCACCCCGCTTGCGGGCAAGATGCACTGCCGTTCGTAGTTCGAGACGTAGAGCCTCGTGGGCCATTTTTAGCAGGTTAAGGCTGGCTTTGCCGGAAGCAGGTTCCAGATAAGGGCTGGTGTGCCCACGGAACTGAAGGATCTCCAGCTGGGTATCAATAAGGACGCTAGCGGGTGCATAGCGTGCAAGCAGAAGATGGTCAGCCTCCTGCTGAATGTCTAATTTTCTATTACTCTTCTCATACATTGTATTGCTCTCTTCATGCACTTCATTGCCCTTATCCCCTATGCTACTGTAGGCAATGTCTAGAGGTAGTCGCGTCGTAGTTATGAGCTTACTATACAAGGGGAGTTTCTTCTGAACATGTGTAAACAGTCCAGGAGCCATATCCACCGTTTCAGAGGGGCCAAGCAGGAGAAAACCGTGCGAGGCAAGCGCATAATGAAAGGTACGAAGGACTCTTTTTTGTAAGATCGGTCCAAAATAAATAAAGACATTTTGACAACTTAGCAGGTCTATACGCGAAAAAGGTGGGTCCTGCAAAATATTATGTTGTGCAAAAACACAGCATTTACGGATGGACGGGTGAATACGGTAGCTGCCATTGAGGTTGACAAAGCAACGTTGCAATCGCTCAGGTGAGACACTTTGCACCTGTCTAAGCTGATAAATACCAGCTCTGGCATACTCAATCGCTGTCGAGTCCAGATCAGTGCCAAAAACTTGTAGGGGAGGAGCAATGATTGCTTGTTCTGTACAATACTCTTGAAAGCTGATCACAAGCGAGTAGACCTCTTCACCAGTAGAACAACCTACAACCCATACGCGAATGGCTTCCCCGACTTGTTTCTGTTCAATAAGACGCGGAAACACTTCCTGCTTGAGCATATGTAAGAGGGACGGCTCGCGAAAAAAACTGGTCACGCCAATCAGGATATCGTGAGATAATGCCGCAAGCTCAATAGGGTTGGCTGACAGAAAAGAAAGATAGTCTGCTATCTGTTCTATCTGCACAAGGGACATCCGACGCTGAATGCGGCGCAGCATCGTCGTTGGCTTGTACAAAGGAAAATCTATCCCTGTCCGTTGTTGTAGCATCTTAAGAATGAGCTGAAAGGTGTCATCGAAAGCCAAACTATGCTGCTCAAGCTCGCTCTTCGCCGCGTCCGCTTGCTGCCTCTGGGACACCGTATGCAGCGGCAGCGCAAAGGTACGACTGATACGCGCCAATTCCCTGGCAATGCCTTCCGGCGACAGCACAACATCAACATAGCCGGTGGCAATAGCATGCTCAGGCATAGCAGGATACGCGGCTGAACTCGCTTCCTGTGCGAAAGTTATTCCCCCTCTAGCCTTAATAGCTTGCAATCCCTGCGTTCCATCACTGGCCATTCCCGAAAGAAGCACTCCAATAGCTTGTTCGCGATAGACATCTGCAAGCGAAGAAAAAAAGGTATTAATGGAGAGATGTTGTCCATCCTGAGAGGTTCGTGGCACAAGCCTGAGGATGCCAGTGGCTTCAAGCGTCATATAAGTATTGGGGGCAATCACATACACATGATTTGCTTCAACCACCAAGCCATCCCATGCCTCATCTACAGGCATTGCAGTGGCACGCTTCAGCAGCATGGAAAGAAGACTTTGCTCCGTCGGGATCATGTGTTGCACAAAAACATAAGCCATGCCTGTATCAACGGGTAAACCGTGCAACAATTGCATGAACGCTTCTAATCCGCCTGCTGATGCTCCGATTCCGACAAGAGGAAACGGTGTGTGTTCAAGTTGCACCTGCATTCTCGTATTACACATTCTTTCTTCGCAAGGTATTCTCCGCTATTCCCACTATCATACCACAGATAGTGAGAGGCCGGGGCGGTAAAATATTTATC
>DAICZM010000220.1 GCA_027311145.1 Ktedonobacterales bacterium | reverse complement strand
ATTGAGAACAGAATGATTCTCTCACTTAGTGACCTTGATGACCAACCATTTTAGAATATTATGAATATTTGAAAACACACGAACAAAATACGAGGAGAAAACCAAATACATATAAAAATGATAGCAAAGGCGATGCAATCAGGCCATTTTTGATGCTACCAAAGAGACAAAAGCCAGGAAAATTGAGCGTGAAAGAGACTCAAATGAACAAAAACAAACGACCACTCTTGAGTCCCTCCCTTCAGCACCCAGGACAACCACGACAACACAAAAGACTCAGGACGAGCCATTCATAACACGCCTGAGTCTTTACAAAAAAGTATTCTTGATGTCAGCTAAGGCTTTTCGGGGAGCCGCGTCAGCACTTCAACTAGCAACGTTTCTAGACGCCCCAACCGTTGCTCTTGCTGATTAAATCGCTGGTTCATCTCTTCTCGCAAACCGTTCGACCGTTGCTCTTGCTGGTCAAATCGCTGATCTACATCCTCTCTCAAATCACTTACTTCAGCACGCAGTTCATTAGTCAGTTCTATTTCTTTTGTTGCCATACCAAGCAAGATAGTCACATCATGCTGCAAATCACTAATAGCCCGCCCATGTTCCGTTTGTCGAGTGAACACTTGACGTTCTAACGCAGCAACTTTTTGTTCCAAAGCCGTAAGCCGATCATCCTGTGTAAGCATAGAACCCTCTCTTTATATCAGCAAGACAGTACAATCATACCATACAAAACTCTATTTTCTCAACCCAAAGTACTCTTTAAAGCGCACCTACCCAAAAATAGGTGCCGAGTTGCTGATAGCAAAACTGATAGCAAAGACGATACAATCAGATCATTGTTGATGCTACCAAATAGACAAAAGCTAAGGAAGTTGAGCATGAAAGAGACTGAAATGGACAAAAACAAACGACCTCTCTTGAGTCCCCCCTTCGGCACCCCCTATTCGTAGGACGGTCCCCTCAAGCCGCATCTAGAGCCGCTTGAGGGGCTTTTTTTGTCCCGCTTTTCGAGGGTTTTACTTACGACTACAGCAACGACTACAGCAACCGTCACGCCGCGTGGCAAGCCATTTAAAACCATCTTTGCTATACGACAATTCGTTGCTACATGTATTGCCATACGAACCGAGAAACAGCCTATTCATTTTCTTCCTCTCTATCCTCGCTTTTCTTATCAGGCAAGAATATTTGATGGAGCTTCTCTATTGCCTCTTGCTGGATAGTCGGTAGCACATGTGAATAGATATCCATCGTCATCTTCACATCGCTATGTCCCAATATCTCTTGCACAATCTTCGGGTTGACGCCCTTGCTCAACAGCAACGTTGCAGCACTATGACGCAGATCGTGAAAGCGAACAGCAGGCAGCCCAGCCTTTTTGAGCAAAGTCCTGAATACATCCAGGACACTTGAGCCAGGATGCAGGTGTTTTCCTATAGGCGTAGCAAACACATACCCATGTTCTTCCCAGACATCACCAGCCGCTTGACGCATCTCATCTTGACGAGTACGATGTTGTTTCAGAGCTTCTAGTGCAATACCCACCAGTGCAATACGCCGCCGACTACTTTTTGTTTTCGGGTCAACCTCACACACCACATCCCACAAGCCGGAGACCAGATGACACCTTCCTTGTGGTTCTTGACACCAGACCGAGTAAAAGCTACACTTCTAAAAAGGAGGAAGACTGATGAGAACGCAATCACCAGATACCAGCCCAGAAGCTGAACGCATCTTGCTAGAGCGGATTCGTCAGGCATCTGTCTCCAGACGATTTCGCCTGGTGCAATCCCTTTCCCAAAGAATGCTCAGCCTCAGCACGCATAGTTCACCACAAGAGAGCCAGTCGGAGATTCTCCGTACCATCACTACAAACTATGGGCAGCGGATTGGTCAACGTGTACAAGCGGCTCTCGCAGCTGATCCTGCATGGCAAGAACAGCCCATCGACCTTACAAAAACTGTGGTTCCTGTCATAGAAGCTCTCCGAAATATCGGTATCTCTTCGTACATCGGTGGCTCTCTCGCGAGTTCCATTCATGGCATGCAACAGAGTGCCTCTGATATTGATTTGGTCCTCATTATTGGGCAAAGACAGGATGCTTCTGCATTAAGAACCGCACTGACAATACTGCACGATCAGTATGTGATAGATTCTGAAGAACTGGCGCAGGGAGTGTGTGCAGGTGTCTCGTTGTCATTGTTACATCGAGCAACGTTCATGAAAATAGATCTTCTCCTCCCCCAGCCATCTGCCTTCAACGAGGCCATGCAAGCCCACGTGGTTCCTCTGCCCATCGATGATCGTTACGCACCCTTGCCTCTGGCATCAGCACTGGAAATGGTCGTGTGGAAACTGGCCCGTTGTGCTAAAGACCTTCAGAATCGCTCAGATGGCTTGATCAACGACGCTGAATGGAACGATGTGCTTGGGATGTTGAAAGTTCAGGGAAGCTCACTGGACATCGAGCAACTCAAGTATTGGGCGCAGATGTTGGGGGCCGGTGATCTCCTTGCGGTCGCGCTTGATGACGCAGGTCTTCTTTCTCATGAAAACCATCTCCACTTGCGAGCAGGATAAGGAAGGAATGGAAGATGCAATCCAATTTTCACGAGATTGTCGAAGCTCTTCTCCCTTTTCTTCAGGCACTTGACCGCTTTGGGATCCCCTATTATGTGGGAGGCTCTGTAGCTAGTTCGTATTACGGCTCTTGGCGTCGAACCCAGGATGTGGATGTCATCCTTGCCATTCGCCCCGATCAAATTCGCACATTGGCAAAGCTCCTGACACAGGACTATGTGATTGATGCCGACGCCTGGATCGATTCGTTTCGGCACGGCCACGCATTCAATATTTTCTATCAGCAAACCTTTACCAAAATTGATGTTATGCCACTTCAGACTGCGCACCGACAGGCAGAAGTGCAACGCGCACAACCACACACTCTTGCTGCAGGCACACCACCTATCCGCTTATCGTCCGCTGAAGATACCATTCTAGCAAAACTCATGTGGTACAGAGCTATGGGTGGCTCACTGCGGCAATGGGGCGATATCCTCAGCGTGATACGCAATCAGCAACCAACCCTTGATCTGCAATATCTCTATATGTGGGCGGATACGTTAGGGGTACGAACCGAGCTTGAGCAGGCTTTGGTGGAGGCTCAAACAGGAACGCCATAAATAGTCAGGTTTTTATAGCACCGCTTCTGCTCCATATCAGCTGAGAAAGGTAACGTTCTATGTCTACAGCATCCATTAGTGCCTTTGCGTTTCTTGTAACAGACCAAGCGCAGCTTTCCCTTAGTATACCATGTTGGTGGTAAAAGATGGCTACTCAAACGGCTTTGTTCAGTACGATTAGGCAGTTGGCATACGACAAACCTTACGACAATCCTAAAAACTGGCGAGAGGCTCTGGTAATCGGAGGAGAAGCGTGAAGCGGCCTCTAGAGCCGAAGAGAGACGAAAAAGCACAGCAGAAAAGCAAGCGACATGTTTTCCCCCCTTCGGCACCCCCTATTCGTAGGACGGTCCCCTCAAGCCGCATCTAGAGCCGCTTGAGGGGCTTTTTTCCCCCCGCAAAACGTTGAGTACGCTGTTCACGCGCAACCCGCTCTTCAGGCGTGATGGGTTGCCTGTTGGGGAGATGACTCAGTTTCCCTTCCTGGTATTGCCTGCGTGAAAGCTCATACACTATCACAAGGTGCTTCTTTTGCATGGCAGATTGTAAGCGCATAAGCATCTCGTGTAATAATTGTTCTGGCTCTATTCCGCTACTGGCTGCAGCCTCAGCAAGTGCTGCATACAGGTGAAAGGCCGCCCCGCCTACTAGTATACCATCCAATGTCTCTCCCTGAAATCGCGTCTCGTACTTCTTTGAGGAGTAAGGCTTCACCAGGGTAGATGCTGACGCTACGGCCTTTCGCGCTGGTGGTGCATTGTCCCTTCAAAGGACACTGAGCGCACGTCTCTTTCGGGAAATGGACGATTCCACCTGGCTGAAAAGGCATTTCTTGCTCAGCTGGACAGCGGACTTGGGCGTAGCCGGTATCCTTCTCTCATTCCACCTTCCATGATCCCCTCCTTTACTGCGAATCGTCATTCGGATTGGTCAGGACAATCATTCCTGGCGGAGGGGTGTAGGTGAACACGTGGGCAGGGAACCTGGGAGCGTACTGAAGAGAGGTCACGCGATACTGATCCCACGGCTGGTTCGTGGCTGTGGTGCGTTGTGCTTGGAGCACCAGGGACGTTTGCTGGTCGATCCAGACCGTCATCGGCCCCGGCAGCCCACTTTTTTTCACCGATCCACTCCCTTGTGGTGCCTGATAGTAATTAATATTGTTGAAAATCAGAGCTGTATTCGGGATATCGAATTGTTGACACATCTGCGTCGGGGTGATGGTCAGAATTGTGACGTCCCGGTTGACGATCCGTTCGGGATCGTGCCCTTGCGTAATCCGGCACCCTTGCTTTCGATAGCTGGCCACAAGATCAGTGATCTGGCCAAAGGCAAACAGATAGCGCCCTGATGCCTGAATATTCCTGGTTCGGTGAACAGCGCGCGTCAATCCTGCAACCTCTGGTTCAACCCGGTAAGACCAGAGGTTGGTGCCATCCAGAACCGTTCCAATGGTGATTTTATCGCCTGTGGCAAGCGTCACCTGGATGTCTGTCCGCTGGTGACGGGCATCGAGATACCACGTGTCGAGTTGAAATAGTATCTCTCCCCTCTGACGTGTGGCCGTCAAATGGTACGTGGGCACTCTCATCGTCGGAGTTGGCGTCTGAAGGTGATGGCTCGTGAAAAAGACCAGCGGGATGGAGACAGCGAGTGCGCCTCCTCCTAGAACAAGAAGGACAACGCAGAAGAGGATGATTAGATGTATCCGTGACATACCTACCTCCTGAATAGAATGCTGCGTGCACCGTTCCTCATGCGACTACACAGCGGTTCAGATTTCTGCCTCAAGTGTAGCAAGGTGCCTGGGGCAGGCGCATCGTCTAACCTTCGGTGGTTGACATCGAAAAACTTCGAGGGTATCGTATCGAACAATTTCGAATGTCTGAGAATCCTTGGAATGCTATACTATCTACGATCAAAAGACAGCCTGAGAGACAAGGGTGTAAGAGAAGGAAGAAGGTCAACCATGAGCCATGAACAGAGCAACCTACGTCACTTCCAGAAAAGCCGCTCCCTGCAGCGCTTTCTCTGGGTTTGGATCGGTCTGGTGTATCTCTGGGGGCTGCTCCATCTCTTTGTCCCGGACCCGGGCGTGTTCAAGTGCTGGTACAACGCGGTCTTGCCGGAGCACTGTCCACTGCTGCGCTTTCTCCCGGCTTCGGCACAACTCTGGCAGATTGCAGCTTTTACGCTGTTGACGCTACTCTACAGCCTGCTGCTCTGGGCAGGATTGACGGAGAAAATCGCACAGCACTGGTATGTGCTCGCATTTCTCGCGCAGGCAGCCTGTGTCCTGGCGATCAGCCTGGTGGTGAGGCAGGATAACGTCGTACTCAGCCTCTACCTTGTGCTCATCTTGGCGGCCATCGATACGCTTCAGAATACTCGCCTCGCGTTCCTGGTCGCCAGCAGCTCACTCCTCTTCTTTGTGCTCAATGAACTGCTGAACCGTGGGGTATTGAGAAATTGGGGCCTCGCGCTCTGGGGTATCTGGATCTCCACCGATTACACCTCGCTTGGCCTCTTTCTCATTGGCTATCTGCTGCTCTATCTCCGCTCCACTCGCGCCTATGCACAACTGGTGACGACGCATACCGAACTGGAGGAAGCCTATCGCGAACTCTCAGCCACCTCCTGGCAGATCGCGGCCCTGACGCGCCAATCCGAGCGCCAGCACCTGGCCCGCGAATTGCATGATACCCTCTCGCAAGGATTGGTCGGCCTCAAACTGCAGCTGGAGGGCATCGATGCCCTTCTGGCGCAGCATCAACCTACCGAGGCCCAGGAAATTGTACAGCAGGCTATGGCGCATATCCAACGCACCATGAACGAGGCACGCGGCACCATCGACGACTTGCGTGCCATCCCAGATGCCGCGCAGGGCAACGTAGAGGCCATACAGAGAGTCATTCAGCGTTTTACCTCTGCCACCGGCATCCCCTGCCAGACTGATCTGGCTGTGCTGGAAACGCTGGCCCCGTCGGTGCTGGAAACGTTGGTACGCGTTATCGGCGAGGGGCTGACAAACGTTGCCCGCCATGCACGAGCCAGCCAGGTGTGGATTACCGCACGCACCATCGAGAACGTTTTCCACCTGGAACTGTACGATGATGGGGTTGGCTTCGATCCCGCTGCCGCTGAGCAACCGGGGCACTATGGGCTACTGGGATTGCGTGAACGCGCACGTCTGCTTCACGGCGGTCTGGAGGTTGAGAGCAAACCAGGCGCGGACACCCACCTCTGTTTCTCTTTCCCTTTATCATCTGCGCGTGATACACTCACGCAAATGGAAGGAGAACAGAGATGAGCGACGAGACACGCGCAGAAGAGAAACGTATTCGTGTCGTCATCGTTGACGACCATCAGATCGTCCGTGACGGCCTATGTTTGATCCTGCAAATTGAGGGCAAAGACATGGAAATGGTGGGGAACGCGTCCAATGGCGTCACGGCCCTGCGCCTGCGCCTGATCGAGAAGGTTCAGCCCGATGTGGTGCTGATGGACCTGCGTATGCCAGGCATGGACGGGCTTGAAGCCATTACCCAGATACATGCACGCTGGCCAAATATTGCCGTGGTCATCCTGACCACTTATAACGAGGACGAACTGATGCTACGTGGCCTGCGTGCCGGAGCCTGCGGCTACCTCCTGAAAGACGTCAATCGTGAAACTCTGTTGCACTCCATTCGCCTCGCGGCACGAGGGGAGACGCTGCTCCAGCCAGAGGTCTTCGCGCGCCTGCTCTCGCTAACCCAGTCATCCTCTTCAGATGCCACAGCAGAACGCGCCAAAAAAGCGGACAAACTAGAACTCACCGAGCGGGAACGCAGCATTCTCACAGGTGTGGCACGCGGCAAACGCAGCAAAGAGATCGCGGCCCATCTGGGCATTACCGCCGCCACCGTTGCTGCTCATCTCACCAATATTTACGCCAAATTGGGTGCTGACTCACGCGCTTCAGCGGTCGCCATTGCCCTCCAGCGTGGCCTTCTCTCCCTGGAAAGGGAAAATGACACGCTATGAACCGAGGAAAAGGGAAAGAGCTAATGTTGGCTGGTGGCAAGGGCGACGTGCGCTGTCGCAGACTGCACAAAAATCTCTTCGATCTGCGTCGGTGCGCCGTCGTCCTTCGTGGATAAATCAGTTATTCCAACAATAAAATGATGTAAGAAGGAAAGTTTATGCAAGCCCATAGTATGCCTTTTTCCAAAGTGATCGATATTGATCAAGGTGCACGTGAACATTTTCATGTTCCTAGTCTCTATTACTAATGGTACTATACTCTAATCTAACGAAAAAGTTGCAAGACTATGTTTTCGAGGATAGCGAAGAGAAAGACGACACAAACGTAATTTTGGAGAGCATTAAAGCTAAGCTTGTCAAGCGAAAGAAATATTCCCGTTCAGGCGAATTTGGCGGGCTTGTTGTAGGAAAGTATACCTATTTTCTACGTGTTCAGCCAAGCGCACAGAATCACAATTTAGCCGCAGATGTCATCGCATTTTCCTCCCGACAGTATACCAAATGTTGATAGAGGACTTCAAACATATAAAGTATGCTTGATCTTCATTCTATAAAATAAAAAT
>DAICZM010000021.1:11772-21205 GCA_027311145.1 Ktedonobacterales bacterium | reverse complement strand
ATAATGCACAATAAAGCCTTTAAGCGGGCGGTGCGTATCCTGCACCTTAAAGACGCCCATCGGAGCCAAAATGTCACCTCTGTCTCCAATCTGGCCACCGCTTTCGGCATAAAACGGCGTCGCATCCAGGATCACGAGTGCCTGCTGCGGCGCACTAATGCTCTCAACTTCTTCACCCTCTACAACCAATCCCACGACGTGACCACTCCCCGTCATCCCCTGATAACCAGTAAATGCAGTTGCCCCCACGCGCTTAAAAATCTCGGTCAATGCGGTATCATCCTGCGCCTGCACAAAGCTTGTAAAAGCACGACTGCGCTCCTGCTGACGTTGCATGGCCTGCTCAAAACCAGCGGTATCAATGGTGAAACCCTGCTCAGCCGCAATCTCTTGCGTCAATTCGACCGGGAAGCCATGTGTGTCATACAGTCGGAAAACATTCTCACCTGGGATGACCATGTGCTTTTTGGCACGTAACTCATCAAGCAATTGGTTGAGCAGATGCAAACCCGTATTGAGCGTTTGCCCAAATTTCAGTTCCTCCAGGCTCAAAATCTCCATAATGCGATGGCGCTGCTGGTGCAACTCGTGATAGTGGTCACCCATTAGCCCAATCACCACATCAGCGGCAACAGACAGAAAAGGTTTGTCGAAACCAAGCAGTTTGCCATGGCGCACAGCACGGCGCAGGATGCGACGAAAGATGTAGCCGCGCCCCTCATTGCTCGGCAACACGCCATCAGCAGCAAGGAAGACCAGCGCACGTGCATGATCGGCAATCACGCGCAAGGAAGTATCGGTCTGCATGTCGCGTCCATATACGGTGTTGGTAAGACGTGCGAAATGGTCGATGACGGCGCGGAATATATCTGTATCGAAGACCGATTCCTTGCCTTGAAGCACCATTGTCAGGCGTTCGAGGCCCATACCCGTATCGATATTTTGGCGAGGGAGCGGCGTGCGTTTCCCTTCAAGGTCTTGATAATATTGCATGAAGACCAGGTTCCAGATTTCCAAGAAGCGTTCGCAATCGCAGCCGGGCTTGCAATCGGCTCGTCCGCAGCCATGCTCAACGCCACGATCATAATAAATCTCGGAATCGGGACCACAGGGGCCAGAAGCTCCCGGCGGTCCCCACCAGTTGTCTTCCAGGCGCACAATCGCCACGTCGGGAAAACCCGCGACCTCGTGCCAATGCACGGGGGCTTCCTCATCTGCGGGATGCACTGTCGGGTGCAGGCGGTCGGCAGGCAGATGAAGCACTTGTGTCAGAAATTCCCAGGCGTAGCTAATCGCCTCACGTTTAAAGTAGTCACCGACTGAGAAATTACCGAGCATTTCAAAGAAAGTCAGTGTGCGCTGATTGCCCACGATATCGATGTCAGTTGTACGAAAACATTTCTGGGCCGAAGTCAGACGGATGGCAGGTGGTGTTTCGCGTCCCAAGAAGTAGGGGATCATCTGCTGCATGCCAGCAGTAGTCAGCAGTACTGTTGGATCATTGTGAGGCACGAGAGAGGAACTGGGAACCTTCACATGACCTTTACTGACATAAAAATCGAGAAAGCGTGTGCGTACTTCAGTACTTGTAAGTGTTATCTCTACAGACACCGTATCCTGCCTTTCAAACTGTCTGCCAACATATCTATCGTAAAAATTGCTGCCACCTTACGGAGCTAACAAATAACATGTCATATAGTATACTACTCTCTACACACATCGTATACCTTGCACACACGACCTGCGCCCACACAGACAGAAGGCGTATATATGCATGTGCATTATATCAAAATACAGAGGTGATAGCAACGTATCCAATAAAACATTATGCAGTGTTGATTCTTGACCTCACCCGCTATGTACGGTACACTAAGCAATGCGTGACACCAGCAGATGGTCAGCAGAATGATAACCGAGCGGAAGAATTTTTTGTAAAAAATATGTCTACCAAAGATTCTGAGAAGCGACTTCAGCTGAGCGCGTATAGTGGACAGACACAGGAGAGGGCCTATGCCAGAACAAGAGAGACAAAAGCCACAACCCACAGCGCGCATCATCACCCTGCCCCGCCGCACGCTGCTTGTACTCTGTGGCACAGCAGGCTGTGGCAAAAGCACGTTCGCCGCGAAACTCGTCGAGAGGGCAGCACCGCTCGGCCTACGTCCCACATCGATTGTCTCCTCCGATCAATGTCGCGCCTTCGTATGCGATGATGAAAGCAACCAGCATGTTAACCGCGATACCTTTGACCTGTTCCATTTCATCATCCACAAACGCATGTTTCAAAACGTCTTCACCATCGCGGATAGTACCGCGCTACAAGCCGATGCGCGTCGCCGCCTGCTCGACCTCGCGCATCGCCATAGTTATGCCACCTGCCTATTTATCTTTGAGACACCCCTTGCCACCTGCCTTCAGCGCGACCAACAACGTGCGCGCAGCGTTGGCCCTGCTGTCATCACCTATCACACCACTCTCCTTCAGCAGACATTGCGCGATGCTCCATACGAGGGATGGCAGCAATTTCATATTCTCAATGGAGAACAGGCGGAGATTACACTGGAAATTCTTTCAGTTGAGTAGTACAATATCTCTATACCTATCGGTGTCCCGTTGTAGCAAGCTAGAGTTTCCTGTAGGAAATGGGCGACAGCGATGAAAAACACACAACAAGAACGCGAGGAGATCGTTGATTTCTATACGGATTCGACCGACCCGCTGCATGGACGCATAAGTGCGCCTCTCGTCCTCAGCCAACGTCTCTCTTTTTCCCCGCGAACAAACTGGTTCACCACTTTTCTCACCATCATCTGGCGCAAAATAAACCAATTGCTTCTGTTAAGCTTGAGTATCCTGGTCTTGCTGCTCTTTATCCGTTTTCTGATCGAGGGTTTCCGTCTGACAAGCAGTCTTTTCGTCCAATGGACAATGCTCTTGAGTAGTCCATTTATCTATCCATTTCGTGGGATGTTCCCTGTACTGCCGTATCATGGTTTTTTTATTGATGCCTCAACGCTCGTCGCGATTGTCGCCTATATCCTGGCAACCACGCTTTTGCGCCAGCTATTAAAAACGCTGCTCACCAACTGGTAAGCAGCATGCCTATCGGATGGGTTGCGCTACCTGACCCAAAGTTCCTGACCACTCTTGTACTGACGCACCAGATGGAAGCCGTGTGTTGCCACCCAAGCACGGAATGTAGCAACACTGGCAATATGCAAACGCCCGGTAAAGAAGAGGACCGCGTGAACTTGTGGTTGCGAGGCTGCCTGAATGAGCTGCTGCACTGTCAGATAATTGGTTGTAATGCGCACAATTGAGGTATCGACCAGCGCGGGCGGCGTATCACGGTGGGCCAAGCCAACAATAAACTGGGCATCCGAAATGATGAGATCGCCCGGTTTCGTCATGTGCTGCACATCTTGTGCCACCAACAGATCATACTGGGTTGCGCTACTCATAGCTTGCACGCTATCAGCGCGAAAGTACTGCTGCTCACCGGAAAGATTCATCACGAGTAGGACAGCAGTAAAAACTAGCGCGACTATGCTTGCTGTATGAGACAGGATTTTTGCGATATTCTTCTCACGCAGCAATGATGTCAGGGGAGCAATGCCAACGACAGCCAACGCGACCAGTGGCGGGATGAGCGCAATCAGATGATGGTGGAACAAAGGAGCTTGATCGACCAATACAATGACCGTTGCGACCAGCCACGCAATCAGCGGCAAAACCCGCCAGTCGCGCCGCAGCAGTGCTACCACCGTGCTATAAAGGGCCAAAATTGCAGTCAACGAGGTCAGCAGGTGTTGCATCGAGCCAAAATTGCCCTGTTTCGTGGCCGCAAATTGGGTAGCAGCGGCAGTATGAAAAGTGACAACGCTCGCCCAAAACTGATGTAGAGAACCAACGAATGGAACCAAGAAGATCGCAGTTGTCAAAAGAAACGCCACAATGCCCACAATGAGCGAGCGGGCTGCGCGTAGACGATGCGCACGCGGCATATGCATAAGCTGCCAGCCACGCGCTAACATGAGCAGGCCAATAGGAACGAGAATGGTCACACCTAACAATTTACTAAGAATACTCAACGAGGCAGTTATACCACAGAAGGCTGACAGCCAGATACCCGCTGTGCTTTCAGGCATCATCCACCACATGTAGGCCAGCCCAACAGCAAGAAACGAGAGGCCCGCCGAAGGTGCTTCGGCTTGAAGACGCTGTGACTGCGAGAGATAAAAGGGATCAACCACCATCAACAAAAGAGCGGCGATTGCCCCAAGCCGTCCAGCGATAGCCTTACCGAGGAAAAAGGCACCAATGAGTCCAGTGAGCGAAACGACAGCAATGCCCAGGCGCGCCGCCCAGAGTGTCTGACCAAATAGCAGATAAAACGGATAGACCGACAGCAAGAAAACGGGGGGTTGCGAATAGAAAATTTGTTGATAGAGCGCGTGACCTGCCGCCATTGCGCGCAGCGACTGCCAGTACACTCCTTCGTCATAGCCATCACGGTCAAAAGGAACACCGAGATGATAGAGGCGCAACCAGAGACCAAGCAACAGAAAAACAGCTCCGACCGCATAGGTTAACACGCTCTGCCAGTTGAGAGGAACTGGTGTACGTGGCTGTGTGCCATGATCGGCACTCCCGTCCACAAGTGTAGTTGATGACATAAAACTTTTATTCTCTCCATTGACCAATCAACCAATTCGACCAAATCACACCGCTACATGGCATAGCATCTCCGGCACTCAAGATAACAGATAGACCACCAATGAGCAAGAAAAGTAATCTTATGGGTCTTTCTTGTTCTCAAAAAATTTCTTTGCACGATAAGGCCATGCCTCACCGTGCAAAGAAACCTCACGCACACAAGCAGTTCTTACATATACGGCTCGTCACCCATCGGTCCATCCAGATTTTGATATGGTTGGATGGTGCTATCCACTTCAGATGAAAAGGGGAACAGGTTGCTCTCACCCGTCTCAAAATTCAGCCGTGCAGTGTCGATCAGCGGTACACCCGATGTGCCATTACCATTGCTGCGTCCATTGGACAGCACATAGCCATTGCCATTGCTGCCCGCACCCAGTAGCGGCTCGAAATCGCTCAAAACCTGCTTGGCAACGCGGCGCGCATCAGCCTCGTCGATCAACTGCTTGATCTCCTCGGCGACCAGTTCGTCGCGCTCAATCAAGGCCTCGGCAACAGCAATGACAGCCTCGCTATGCTCCTGAAACAGCCGTTTGACTGCGCGGAACTGTGATTGCAGGACAGCCTCAACGCGATCTGCCATTTTAGGCAGGCTCATCGGACTCGCCCCTGTCAAGCCATTGGCGAAAGCCAGATACGAGGTGAGTGTGCCATCCATGCCGTATGCCCCAACATAGGCCGCGGCAAGTTGCGTGGCACTGGCGAAATCGCCGGTGACGCCATTCAGGTTGACGTTCAAGAAGAGTTCCTCAGCGGCACGTGACGCCACCGAGACCTGAATACGGGCCAGCACATCTTCCTTACTGTTCGTGATAATAGTTTCTTTTTGCCGCCATGCAGCAAAAGCGGCTGCACCTTCGAGATCGCCATGTTTGTGGAGCGTAACAAAAGCTGGGAAGTAGCGATCCATCAGGTAGTAACAGGCCACGGCATGGCCCGCCTCATGATAAGCCAGACGACGACGCTCAATTGGTGTGAGTTCAGCCAGTTGACGCAAACCAAACTCATGCACATCTTGCGCCTCAACCAGGTCGCGATAAGTTACCACTTCGCGTCCCCCAAAATGCGCGATGATGACTGCTTCGTTAATCACGTGCTTGATTGCCACTGGCGTATAGTTGACCATACGTTGCGAGAGAGCAGCAATCGAAACACCAGGATCATATTTGATCTTCCTGAGATAGAATTCGATGACTTCAGGGCGATATTTGTCGGTTGGCGGCGCAACTTTAATAAGACGGTCAAAACGACCGGGGCGCAACAGTGCGGCATCGAGCGACTCAGGAATATTGGTCGCGCCAATCGTCAAGACAGGTTGTTTCTGCACGCGCCCATGTGAGAGGCCCAGCGTGCGCAAGACTTTCTTAAACCAGCCCGTCTCGATATTGGGGGGGTCCATCTCCATCAGCAGTTGGTTCAGGCCACCCGTGCCAGCACCTAGCATACCCATCATACCGCCGCCGAGGGCTGAATTGTTGCCACCACGCGAGCCGCCAATCGCGTCAATTTCGTCCATGAAGATCACACAACCACCGTACTCACGCGCCAGGCGGCGCGCCTTGTTGTACAGGTTGCGAATCATCAGGATATCCATGCCAATAAACATGGCGCGAAAACTGGCGGCACTGGCATAGGCAAAGGGCACGCCCGCCTCGGTACTCATGCACTGGGCCAAGTAGCTTTTACCCGTTCCTGGAGGCCCGGAGAGCAGCATGCCACGCACGGGTGTGCCACCCATTTCCTCAAATTCTTTCACTCCACGCAAGAGCGCAACGGTACGGCGAGCCGCTTCTAGCACCTCCGGGTTGCCTGTATAGTAGTCAAAGGTCACGCCCGTCTCACCCGGCATTACCCAGTAGAGGCGTGGGCGACCCAGAAACCAGAAAATTGCCACAAACTGCATGATTCCAAACAGAAAGGCAAACATGATCTGGAAGACGTAGAAAAGCACACTGCCGGCCGAGATTGAACCTACGAGTGGCACGATATTAGAAATTAAATACCAGAGAACAATAGAGGCGAGCAGTAACCAAATCCAGCGGAGCTTGACAAAACGCCCAAACTGGTCCAGGCCGAGGTCAATCGACTTGTCCAGATCACTTCGCTTGCGCGGCTTTTCATTGATTTTTGCTGACACAGGACTATATCCCTTCTGCCTTGTAGGGACGCGCCTCAGCGCATCCGAACTCCATTTAGTCCATCCGTTTCCCTAGACAAGGCTTTGACGCGATGAAACCAGATCAATCGAGACAATACGCCCACTTAATTGTGGTATCGTAGTAAAGTGCCAGAGGACAATAATGTTTGTTGCAGCCTGCGTCGATGTGGCAGGCGTTGTCATATCTACTTCAACATACGTATCTTGCGTGCCATCGGGAGCAACAGAGATATTTGTGACCTTGACCGCCGTCCAGGTCATATTCGCCCGTGCCTGGCTATATTGCAGCATATAAAGAGCCGTATTATTGGGCTTTGCCGTTGTAGGCATGCTCTGCTCAATGGCGATTAATTCGTTGATATCGGCATCGCGTAAAGCAACCAGCCAGTTATGTACATCGGGACTAAGCTGCGGGTTGCCCTGCAACGGTTGCACCACTGTGCCGCTGGTTGAGCTAAACGGTATCCAACTTCCTGTTATAAACCGTGATGTAAATGACACACCCGCTAACAACAAAACGAGAATGGAGAGGGTTAACCACTTGTGCGTGCGGATAGCTTGAATCAGATAATACAGAGCCTTAAAGAGAGGGCGCAGAAGAGCTTTGGCAGCCAGAGCTAATGGGGTTTCACCAAAGCGTTTTCTACTCGGGGTGGATACAACCACATTCGTTGCCTCTGCCGCCACTTCCTCCTGCGGATACACAGGCGGCAATGACGGCGAGGGCGGGGCAGATGGTTGGCGTATTGGTGAAGGGCTTAGCATGAACTCACATTTCACCTTTCTTGACATGACTGCATGGGACGTTAATGCCACTGTACTCAGCATTACGCTTGAGTCGGGTTACACGATACATGGGAGCCGTATCCACTACTACGGGTCTGTGTTACAATACCGCAGGAACAGCTATCCAGCACGACAGCGTGCGGCAGTCAAGTTCTTTTTGCAACGTCCCTGTGCATAGATTATTGTTTATTACCATACACTAGATTGACATTTTGTGCAAGAGACCCCTGCTTTCGCAAGACTGCTACCTGTTTGATATAATAACATTACGTGCGGAGACATCCATGCGATACGTTTGTTTCTACAAGAAGAAATGCGCATGCAATGCAAATGAACAGAGACCATACGGAATAACAATAAGCCGCACGTGCAGGCCATAGCAAGCAATCAAGAGGAGGATATTATGGAACCGACAAGACAGACGGTAGAACATGCGGGAACTGTAGCGATGACGGGAACACATATCTGGTTGCGCTATGCCACACAATTCTCGTCGGGAGAGCGTCTGCATACGCTCGAAATGGGCATTCCCATGCCGATTGGGGCCAGCACAGAGGAACGGGCACGTCTACTGCGTGAAGCCGAAGCGGGAATGGGCCAGCTTGTACAACACATCGAGGGGCGCGTCTCTCAGATGCTCCAACGCACTGCACCTACAGGGGGTGCGCGCCCAACTTCCCCCGCCACACCTGTTGCACCAGCCAGGGGCAATTACAAGCCGGCCCCTTCTCCAGTCGCTCCCAGCACTGCTACCACCGCATCTACGCCAACGGTGCGCGAAACGCCACCGCCTCAGGATGGTGCAGAAACCCATCAGGAAGAAGAGACCGAGACGGAATTTCTGCCCAATCGCTCAGCCGTCGGAGCGAGCATGCCACGCACCCTTACCAGCGCGCTAGATCCGGCTGGTAATTTGACGCTCAGCCAATTTATCGAACTCATTCGCGAAAATCTTAGCCTGTCTCCTAAACAAGCCATGCAGTATCTCAATGTCAAATCGCTCAACGGCATCAACCTGCGTGGAGCGATGGAACGCCTGCAAGAAATGAAGGCCTCAGGGACAGCGTTCACGCCACTACCTAACGCAACAAGCAATAGCGGACAGAACGCCAGTAGTCCAGGTCCTCGCACGCCGACACAATCCGTACCAGAAGCAAACACGCCGTTCAGAAATAGTACAACCTCGCCAACACCCACCAGCACGGCACGCCCAACACTCTCAAAACACGATGCCACACCGCTCACAACGGCGCGCCCAACGAACTCGATGATACGTGAGGAACCATCCCCCCTGGCATTCGACGAGGAGGTTGGTGCAGAAGATGATGACATGCCCTCGATTAACGAAAATGATGACCTTGAAGATTTAGACGACAGTGCTTATGCTCTCACGCCTGAAGAGCAGCAGATCGCCATACATATTATTAATGATATGCGCAGTATACGCGGTGCAACGTCCGCCAATACCGGTCGCATTCAAGTCCTCTTTAACGTGGTCGGTTCGCAAATCAATGAACAGCAACTACTAGACATCATCCAAGGCGTGTGGGAAGTCCCCAATGTGAAAAAGCTCAAAGTCGACCAAGTGGAAAAGCTCATTTCGTGGGCCAAAGAAGATGATTTTGTCAGTGAGGCCGAGATCGTCCTTGCCCAATTAGAGGAGGAAAACTATGCGCGTGGTAACAGGTGAGGCCAAAGGACGCAAACTGAAGTCGCCAAAAACTGCCGGGACACGCCCCATTATTGACCGCGTCAAAACAGCCCTTTTCGATA